>JAYVST010000094.1:0-1736 GCA_043775255.1 Burkholderiales bacterium | reverse complement strand
CCCGGGCACCTGGGCGTGCTGTCGAATCTTCTGGTCGTAAGTGTGGCCGGCGTGTTGTTCGTGGTCGAATTCTTAGCCGACAAGGTTCCCGGCGTGGATTCGCTCTGGGACGCGATTCACACCTTCATCCGGGTGCCGGCGGGTGCGCTACTCGCGGCCGCAAGTCTCGGCGTCGATACCGATCCGGCGCTCATTCTCGCTGCGGGCTTGGCCGGCGGCACCCTGGCCGGAACTTCCCACTTCGCCAAGGCCGGCACCCGTGCACTGATCAATACTTCGCCAGAGCCGTTTTCCAACTGGGCGGCGTCGTTCGGCGAAGATATCGGCGTGGCCGGGGGGTTGTGGCTCGCCTTTACCTATCCGATACCTTTCCTGATCGTGCTCAGCATCGTCACCGTGCTGGCGCTCTGGCTGATTTTCCGCTTGTGGCGCCTGGTGGCGGGCCTGTTTCGGCGCCACTCGCTGCGCCCGGCCGTCACCTGATCCAAACCGCTGCGCGAACCCGACGCTAGCCCGCCTGCATCGCGCATCCGGTCGGGTGGCCGGTGCCGGCAACGCAGCATCGAATTTAGTGGGAACTACGGTTGCCGGTGTGCCGAACCGATCACGCCCATCAATCGTCCTGCGCCATGGCGCGGAACCGGATCAAATCGTAGTCCTCGCCGCGCTCGACGAGTACGATCGGGAACATCAGATGGCGCCTCTCCGCGATCATCGCCAGCAATTGCTCGCCCGGAAGATAAAGCCCGTGCGGCAGCGCGACCAATACCGCGCCGGGTTCGCCGCCCTCCGGCACTACGATCCCCTCAACGGTGGCAACGCCGTGGGCCCAGCGTCCGATGTTGGTAGTGAACACTCCGACCAGCGGCTGGCGCGAAATCAGCTGAACGCCGACATTGGCCTGCACCCGTGCGCCGTGCTCCTCCCGCGTCAGGCGGCGCACTACGCCTACGTCAACATGCTGGCTCGCCCCGTCCGGCTGCACGCCCAGCAAGGCGCCGATGCGCAACCAGTCGCCGCCGGCCTGCTCCAGGGCGGCGCCGAATCCGCCGCCGCTCATATTCTCCACCACCCATGATTCGCTGACGCTATCGGCGCCGAAATCGAGATCGAGATCGGACGGTCGCATCAGACCGATGATGGCCGCGAGGCCGTGCACTACCGTCACACGCGCCTGAATTCGGCGCCGCTCGCTGCGCCGTACCGGCGGACGTGGCGCCCAGTTCAGGCGCAGGTGGCGCAGCACCTGGGCCAGCGACACGGGATCAGCCGCCACGCCTAAGTCGATGCCACGCGGCAGCTCCTTTGTGGTTTCCAGCCGCTCAAGCATGCTGTTGATATCCATGTACCCGGCCGCAGTCGCGAAAAACCGCAGGCTCGGCGTCAACTGGGCAGGCGGCGCCGCCAAGCGCAGCGGCGCGCGCGCCTCGGTCAAATCGAACCAGTAGGTCGAATCCGGATTGGCCTGCAATGTGATGCGGAACTTCGCGGCACTATGGGCGATCACGCGCTCGGCGACGTCGAGTTCGGCGGGCGTCAGCGCGTCAGGCGCCGACGCCGACACCAACAGGGCCCGCAGGTACTCTTCCTCCGGCGATGTTTCGCCTGGCATGCTGGCATAGGCCTGCAGCCGGGTATGCTGCACGCCGCGGCTTTCGGCAAAGCGATAAGCCCGCGCCAATGTGCCCCAGGTCTCGACCGGAATCGGTCCGTAGCGCAGATACAGCCACTTGAGC
>JAYVST010000093.1:0-8804 GCA_043775255.1 Burkholderiales bacterium | reverse complement strand
CGCCAGTGCTGCGCGAGGCATTCTGGCCGATGGTGACGCTTCCGCTGGCGATCCTGATCATCGGTTGCGCGGGATTTCCGGCCGCGGCGGGCGGCTCTTTGTATGCCCGCCTCGGGGGCATGGCGCAGATCGAAATGATCGTGGACGAGACCGTCAGCCGCACCGCGGCGAACGCTCGTATCGATAGCGCGTTCGCAGCGGGCCGCTTGCCGGCGCTCAAGCGCGGATTGAGCGTGCAGGTGTGCGCCCTGTCCGGCGGACCTTGTACGCAAGAGGTCCATGATTTTCACGCTGCGGATGGCGATACGAAGCTCAACCGCGGCGAATTCGACATCATTGTCGGCAACATGCGCACGGTTCTCGAACGGCGGGTCGGCGAGCGGGAGAAGAACGAGGTTCTGCGGCTGCTCGCCCCGGTGCGACGGTCGATCGTCGGCGCATGAGGTAGCGCGCGCGACGCATGGTCGTGCATAGCAGTGCCGGCCGCGGGACCATCCGCCGGGCTGGTCGTCTTCGGGCGACTGCGCCCAGATCAGTGACTTCAGAGTCTTCAACGACTTCAGCGACTTCAAAGTCTTCAACGTCTTCAATGTCTTCAGCGTCTTCAGCGTCTTCAACGTCTTCAACGTCTTCAACGTCTTCAAAGCCTTCCGGCGGCTTGTATCGCCTGCGATAATCGGAATCCGGTGCGGGCCAGGCGGAACGCGCCACTTCTTTCGGAGACGCCCATATGAGCAGCCCCCATTTTCCCCTGCCCGCCCGTTTCGACCATGTAGGCAGCTTCCTGCGGCCGAAGGTCCTGCTCGAAGCACGCGAACAAAAAGCCAAAGGCGTGATCGGCGCCGAACAATTGCGTGAAGTCGAGGACCGTGCCATCGCGGAGATCGTGCGCTTCCAGGAAAGCGTGGGTCTGAAGAGCATCACCGACGGCGAATTCCGCCGCACCTACTTCCATATCGACTTCCTCGAGCAGCTTGGCGGCGTCGATGCCGGCATTCCCGTCACCGTGATCAAGGCGGACGGCAGCGAGGAACTGGCGCCGCCGGTGATGAAAGTGGTGGATCGCGTGCGCCACGTCAAGGACATCCAGCGCGCCGACTACGAATACCTCAAGTCGCAGGTGAGCGCAGGGCATGTGCCCAAGGTGTGCATTCCCTCACCCACCATGCTGCATTTCCGCGGTGGACGGGCCGCCATCAGCAAGACCCATTACCCAGAGCTCGAACCGACCTTCTACGACGACGTTGCTCTTGCCTATGGCGATGAACTGCGCTCGCTGGCCGCTGCGGGCTGCACCTATGTCCAGCTCGACGACACCAACCTGGCCTACCTGTGCGATGAGCGCATGCGCGAGGCCGCGCGCCAGAGGGGCGACGATCCCAATGAGTTGCCGCATCGCTATGCCAAATTCATCAACAAGGTGGTGGCGCAAAAGCCTGTCGGCATGACCCTGGCCATGCACCTGTGCCGCGGCAATTTCAAGAGTACCCACGCGGCCGCCGGGAACTACGAGCCGGTAGCCGAAGCGCTCCTGTCGGAGATGGACATCGATGCCTACTTCCTTGAATACGATGACGACCGCTCGGGCGACTTCCGGCCCTTGCGTTTCCTGCCCAAGGGCAAGACCGTCGTGCTCGGTCTGGTGACGACCAAATTCGACCAGATGGAATCGAAGGACGCGCTCAAGCGCCGCATCGAGGAAGCGGCGAAATACGCGCCGCTGGAACAGCTCGCGCTGTCGCCCCAGTGCGGGTTCTCCAGCACCGTCCATGGCAACAACATCGCGGTGGAAGCGCAGCGCAACAAGCTGCGCCTGGTGATCGAGACCGCCCAGGACGTCTGGGGCGGGTGACTGCGCGCCGCGCTGCCGCTTCGCGAGCGCCGGTAGTGGCGACCGGGTTTGGCGTTGTCGCACGGGGATGGCACAGGGCCACGAAAAGGCGCACACTCGCGGATGAAACGGTTTCAACCGACCCAGCCGCGATCCTCCCGCGAGACCGATGATCGAGCTGCCGGTACTGGCGCCAGACACATTGGGTGGATGCAATGGCCAAGACCATAGTTTCGATGCAACGTTCGCAAGCCGGCGCGGACCCGGCGCCGCTGGAACGTTCCGAAGAAGCCAAGACCGCGTTGTTGCGCGCGGCGGTCGAAAGCTTCGACGAGTTTTTTCTGTTGTGCGATCAATCCGACCGCATCGTCCTTTTCAATCACCGATTCGCGGAGATTGTCGCGGGGACTGCGGCGCCCGGTCAGACCTTCGAGTCTCTGTTGCGCGAATTGGCACGACGCGGCTTCTACGGAGCCGCCATCGGCCGCGCGGAAGCCTGGATATCCGAACGTCTTCAGGTGCGTCGTACGGGCGATTCCAGCATCGAAATCAAGGTCGGTTTGCGCTGGTATCTGGTACGCGATCGTCGGGCGGCCGATGGTTTCACCATCACCGTGGGCACCGACATCACCGCGCGCAAGGAAGCGGAGGAAATCCTGGCGCGCAGCGAGGCGCGCTTCCGCTCGGTATTCGAACAGGCCGCTGTCGGCATGGCGGTTCGCTCGCTGGATGGGCGCTGGCTGCAGGTCAATCGCAAGCTGTGCGAGATCCTCGGTTTTAGCCGTGAGGAGTTGCTGCGCACGACGTCGGTGGCGCTGACTGCACCGGAAGAACGCGGCCACGCGGACGCCTACAACGAACGCATTCGGCGCGGCGAGATAGACGCGTATTCGCGGGAAAAGCGCTATCTGCGCAAGGACGGCAGCACCGTATGGGTGGAATTGAGCCTGACGGTGGTGCGCGACCGCGAGGGCAATCCGGACTACGTCAGTTCGGTGATCGTCGACATTTCCGCGCGCAAGGCCGCCCAGGAGCAGGCGCACGCGGCTGAGGAACGGCTGCGCACCGGTCTGGAGAACCTCGGTGAGATGGTCGTGCTGACCGACGCCGAGGATCGGATCGTCATCGCCAACAGCCGTTTTCTCGACTTCAACTCGCCGGTGGCCGAGTACGCGCGCCCGGGGTGCCACTACAGCGACCATTTACGTGCCGGCATCGCGCTGGGCCTGTTTCCGGATGCCAGCGGGTGCGAGGCGGAATGGCTTGGCGAGCGCATGGCCGTACGGCACGCGCGCGTCGGACCGGTAGAGCGGCGGCGCCAGGACGGCCGCTGGCTGCTGGTCGATGACCAGCCCCTGCCGGACGGCGGCATCGTCAGTTTCGGCATCGAGATCACCGCCACCAAGCTGGCCGAGGAAGCCGCCGCCGAGGCGAACCAGCGCCTGAGTCTGGCGCTCGAGTTCTCGCGCGTGACGATGTGGGACATCGATATCGCGAGCGGCGCGGTGTTCCTCTCCGAAGGCTGGTCGGAATTCATCGGCACGCCGCGCGCGGTGACCGCGACCACCGTGGCCGAACAGGCGGCCCGTGTGCATCCGGACGATTTGCCGCACGCCATGCGCGCGAGCGTGGATGCGCTGAAGGGGCGCGCACCGGAGTTCGTCGCCGAGCTGCGCATCCGCACCGAATCCGGCGCGTGGCGCTGGATTTTGGCGCGCGGCCGGGTCGCGGCGCGCGATGCGGCCGGTCGCGCCTTGCGGACCATCGGCACCACCATCGACATCACCGAACGCAAGACGGCGGAACAGTCACTGGTCGCCAGCGAAGCGCGCTTTCGCAGTCTGGTAGGGCTTTCGAACGATGTGTTCTGGGAGAGCGACGCGCAGCATCGGTTTGTTTTGCAGGAATACAGTCCGGATGCTGCGGTCCGGCCGCCGCAGGTGGCGGAGGTCGGCAAGACGCGCTGGGAGTTGCCTTATACCCGGCCGGGTGAAGACGCCTGGCGCCGCCATCGCGAGGATCTGGATGCGCACCGGGTGTTCCGTGATTTTGAGCTTGCCCGCCCCTTGCCTGGAGGCGGCGAGCGATTCGTACAGGCTTCCGGCGAGCCCGTGTTCGACGCTACGGGCCGATTCACCGGCTATCGTGGGGTTGGCAAGGACATCACTGCGAGGCGCTTAGCCGAGGACGCCCTGCGCGCCGCCAACGCGAACCTGGAACAGCGGGTGGCTGAACGCACCGCCGCGCTCGAGACGGCCTATCGCGAACTCGAAGCTTTCTCGTATTCGGTTTCACACGACCTGCGCGCGCCCCTGCGCGCCATCGCCGGCTTTGCCACCATCCTGCGCGAAGACGAGGGCGACAAGCTTTCCGCCGAAGGTGTGCGGCTGCTGGAGGTGATCGACCAGAGTGCCCAGCAGATGGGGCGCCTGACCGACGCCCTGCTCGAGTTGGCGCGCACCTCGCGCAAGAAGCTTGACTACGGCCCGGTGGACATGGGCGCGATCGCTACGGAAGTCGCGCGCGCCTTCGACACCGATTATCCCGCCGCCCGAGTCGAGATCGGCGTGATGCCCATCGCTTCCGGGGATGCCACGCTGTTGCGACAGGTGTTTGTCAACCTGATCGGCAATGCGCTCAAGTACTCTTCGCACGCGGCCGCGCCCAGGGTGGACATAGGCGCCGAGGCCGCTGCCGACGGCGGCGTGGTCTATGTCGTGCGCGACAACGGCATCGGTTTCGAGATGGCCTATGTGGACCGATTGTTCCGGCCCTTCGAGCGCTTGCATGCCGAGCGCGATTTCCGCGGCGCCGGCATCGGTCTGGCCTTGGTCAACCTGATCATCCAGCGCCACGGGGGCCGCATCTGGGCCGAAGGGCAGACCGGGAATGGCGCGGTATTCCGCTTCACGCTGGGCGGGTAAACTCGTGCACGCGTGTCTGAAAGCCGGCAAGGTCCACCGTTAGCGGCGTTTGATCCGGAACAGCTGAACGCGGCCGGTAAGGCTGTCATGGCACACGCGCCGCCCGAAAGTCGCGGGTGGATTGCGCCGCTCCGAACCCTGCCTCCCGTTTCCAGCCTTTGCGCCTATTCCCCACCAACGATCCCGCGCGTACCGCAATGGGCGTGCTTGCCCTCTGCCTGCTACTGAACCTGATCGGGCGCGGCGCCGCCGACACCTATGTGGTGTTCCTCTTGCCCCTGGAGCGCGATCTGGGCTGGAGCCGGTCGCAGATGACCAGCGTTTATTCGGTCTATTTGCTGCTTAACGGAATGGCCGCGCCCCTGATCGGCATGTTGTTCGATCGCGTCGGCCCGCGCGCGGTGTATGTCTCAGGACTGGCAGGCCTCGGGGCGGCATTCCTGCTGGCGTCGCGCATGGATAGCCTGTGGCATTTCTATGCCACCATCGGCGTGCTTAGCGGTTTTGCCGTCGCCGCCCTCGGCATGGTGCCTTCGTCGAGCCTGATGGCGCGCTGGTTTCGCGAGCGCCTGTCCACGGCGATGTCGATTGCCTTTGCCGGCATGGGGTTGGGCATTCTGCTGATCGTGCCGGCAACCCAGTTCATCCTCTCGCGCCTGGGTTGGCGCGAGACTTACCAGTTGCTTGGCCTGATCATGCTCGGGGCGGCGTTCTTGCTGTTGCTGCTGCCGTGGAAAACCATTGCACAGGGCCATCCGGACTACCGTGGGTCGCGCAGGCGGAGCGGGGCGGGTGAACGCGACTGGACACTGCGCCATGCCATGTCAACGCTCAATTTCTGGAGCCTGGCCTGGATGTTTTTTTTCACCTCCGCCGGCATGTTCGCCGTGACGGTTCAGCTGGTCGTCTATCTGGTCGAGCAGGGATTCTCCCCGCTGCTCGCGGCAACGGTGTATGGCAGCGCGTCGATGCTTTCGGTGTTCGGCATCGTCACTACCGGCGCGGTAGCCGACCGCCTGGGCGCACGCCGCACCGTCACAGTGACCTATGTGGGCAGCGCCATCGGCATACTCGTGCTGCTGGCGATGTCGTGGCAGGCGCGTGCGGAATGGCTGATCCTGTACGTCTTCGCCTTCGGGCTGTTTCAGGGGTCGCGCGGCCCGATCATCTCGTCGATCACCACCAGCCTGTTCGCGGGCAGCCAGGTGGCGACGATCTACGGCGCAATCTACGCTTGCAACGCGCTAGGCGCCGGGCTGGGCGCCCTCCTGGCCGGCGTGATGCATGACTTTTTCGACAGTTACCGGCCCGGCTTTGTGTTTTCGATTCTGTGCCTGATGGTCGCCGGGGTGCCGTTGTGGCGTGTTCCGGGGCTGCGCGATTTTCGTTCGCGCCGCTGAACCGCGGTTTGCGCCGTACATGCCAACGCGCTGTTGCCCACTGTTACCTGCGGCTACCTGCGGCTACCTGCGGCTACCCGCGGCTACCCGCAGCTACCCGCGGCTACCTCTAACACCGCAAGTTCACGCAGCGGCGGAAGCCTCGGCCGATTCGGAATGGTCCTGCGTGGATTGGTGAGCGCTGCCGGGCCGCGCCTGGACCGAGCGACGCGCCGCAGAGATGAGCGCGCCAAGTGCCACTTCGGCGTAAAAGCGGTCGATGCCGAAGTTGAGCGCCATGCCGAGTCCACGTGCCAGGCCGGCCGCGATCGGGTCGTTCTTGTTGAAATAGGAGCGCAACCAGCCGAGGGAGCGGACGCGTCCGAAACGCATCAGCTCGCGACCCAGTGCCGATCCGATACCGCGGCGCCGATAGCCTTGTGCCACATGGACTGTGACCACGCCCTGACCATCCAGGATCGTGCAATGGCCTACCCCGATCAGGACGGAGGCGGCACCCCGTGCGGCGTAGTGGCCGCCGGCTTCAAAGTCCAGCCGGTTCACATACAGTGCCAGCTTGTCGTCGGGCAAAGCAAAGCCGAGCAACGCGGCGCGGTCCGCCAGCGAAAGCCTGCAGTAGTAGGCAAGCACCGCCGCGCGGTCGGTTTCGGCCAGACGGTCCACTTGTACCTGCAACTTCGGGAGCACATCATCAGCCAGGCGCGGAAGGCGCTTTTTCATGATCTCGAGTCCGTTCCGAATGGAAAACTCCATCCTTCGCGTGAGTAGGCTTGCTGCGGCGCGAAAAGTTCCGCCGGGCGCGCAAAACCTGTGAGGTTTACCCTTTGTTTCAATGTCTGCCGGCGGAATTTCGACAGGGAGATCGAATCAGCGCTCGATTTTCTCGCGGTCAAGTGCCGCCAGAATGCGCAGGCTATAGCCGTCGTCCTCGACCGCGCGTCCGCGCATGGCGTCGCCGACCATCTGGTAGACCGACACGTTTTCCCGCGCATCGGCATTCGATGCAAGCCATTGCAGGGTCCGCGCGAGCGCATCGATGTCGAGTTCGCCGTCGAGCAGGGAGGAAAGTTGATCAGTAGTCATGGTCATTACCATCGTTTGGTGCGGCTGACGTCGAGATGCGGCCGAAGTTTCAGCGCCACGGCCTCGCGCGCGCGAAAAATCCGTGATCGGACGGTATTGAGCGGGATGCCAAAGGCAGCGGCGATTTCTTCATAGGACTTGCCGTCGATCTCGCGCATCGTCAGGGCAGCGCGCAGGTCGGGCGCCATTTCCTCCAGCGCGCGATTGATCATTTCGCCGATCTGGCGCGAAGCCACCGTGCCTTCGGTCGAATCGCCGGATTCAATCGTCGCCATCGGATCGAACTCGCCGGACTCATCGTCGAAGCTGACCATGTCGATGCGCCGCTTGCGCTCGGTCAGCCAGGTTTTGGTGGTGTTGAGCGCGATACGCGCCAGCCAGGTAAAGAAAGTCGATTCGCCACGAAAACCAGCCAGGCCTCGATAAGCCTTGATGAAGGCTTCCTGGGTCAGGTCTTCGATGGTGCCGGCGTCGAGGCGGTAGCGCGAAATCAGGGCGGCGACGCGGCGCTGATAGCGCACCACCAGCAGATCGAAGGCGCCGCGCTCGCCGGCCAGCGCGCGACTGATCAGGTCGGCGTCGAGGGTGGCGATGGATGAGGAGGCCGAACCGGCGGCGTCCACCTTTTTGTTCAAGGGTTCGTGCAATTCGCAGTCAAACCCCAATTTTAGTGCACTGGCTGACAGTTTCCGAGCCGTGAAAAACGTGTTTCTAGCCGATGGCGTTGTTGCGAATCAGTGCGGGCCTTGCGGGCCCGGGCTTTCGCTGATCTGCAGTTGCGTCAGGCGCGCATACAAGCCGCCTTCGGGCAACAGTTGCGCAGGGTCGCCGGACTCCGCCACCCGACCCTAGCAGCCTGTCGGACTTGGGAATCGTCGGCTGCAAATCAACCGCAGCGGTCCATTTTTCACCGCCTTCTTGCCCCATAGCCGGGCTATGGGGCGGCGCATGCGGCAAAAACTGTCCTCGCTGGGGCCGATTTTCGCTTTCGACGCCCCAAGTCCGACAGGCTGCTAGTCAAGCACGATGATGCGGTCGGCATTCTTCACTGTCGACAGGCGATGCGCGATGACCAGCGTGGTGCGGTTGCGCGCCGCCGCTTCGATCGCACGCTGCACCGCCTGATCGGATTCGCTGTAAGGATAGGAATTTAGGAATACGGCAAAGACCTTCTCTCACCAAGGGTTTGCGCGGATGTGTACTGGCGCGACGAAGGCAGATGTCAACATGATCCGCTTTGGTCTTAATGCGCCCGCGCCATCACACCACCGGCAGGGCATGGCCCAGAATCGCCTCGGCCAGCCCGCGCGCCGGCCGCGACAAAGCGCTAAAGCTGCGGCAGCCGAGCAGAAGCTGGCGCCGCGCCCATGATTCGTCAAGGCCAACGCGCACCAGGCGCATCGAAGCCAGATGCGGCGCGGCAGCGCTCAAAGGGAGCACCCCGATGCCGATACCGAGCGCGATCATGCGGCACATGGCGTCAAAACTGCGTACCTGTACCCGCACCTTCAACGGCCGGCCGAGCGTGCTCGCTGCCGTGCCGGTGAGGCGCAATAGCGAAGCGCC
>JAYVST010000092.1:0-4881 GCA_043775255.1 Burkholderiales bacterium | reverse complement strand
CAAGTGAAGTGTATCCCATAGTCCGAGGAACCGGCGCCTGCCTGCGGCGTCGCCGGCACGGGATAGTAGCTGTGGACGAAATAGAACCGGCTGTTGTCCGCAATGCCGCGCCAGAGCGGGTGCGCGATGTCCTGGCGCACCTGGTTCCATCCCATGTGCGGCACCTTCAGGCGCGCGCCATCGGGCGCGTGCATGTCTCCGGCGAAGCGCACCACGTCACCGGGCAAAACCGAGAGCCCCGCCGTGTCGCCTTCCGCGCTGTGGTCGAACAGCATTTGCATGCCGATGCAAATGCCCAAGAAGGGCTTGCCGGCGGCGACTTCCAGAACCACGTCGGACAAGCCCGAGGCACGCATTTCGCGCATGCAGTCGGGCATCGCCCCCTGGCCAGGAAAAACCACCCGGTCGGCCGCGGCGATGGTATGCGCGTCGTGCGTCACCAGCACACGCGCCTTGGGCGCGACGTGTTCGATCGCCTTGGAAACCGAACGCAGGTTGCCCATGCCGTAGTCGATGACCGCGATGGTTTGCATCCCGATAGGCCCGTTTGTCGCGATGCGAAAAAAGGCTAGTGCCGCAGCACTAGAGCGAGCCCTTGGTGGACGGGATGCTGTCGCCCGCGCGCGGATCGAACTCGCACGCCATCCGCAACGCCCGGCCGAACGCCTTGAAAACAGTCTCGCACTGATGGTGCGCATTTTCACCGCGCAGATTGTCGACATGCAAACTCACCAGCGCGTGATTGACAAAACCCTGGAAGAACTCATGCGCCAGATCCACGTCGAACGCACCGATCATTGCGCGACGGAAATCGACATGGAACTCGAGGCCCGGGCGACCCGACAGATCGACCACCACGCGCGACAGCGCCTCGTCGAGCGGCACATAGGCATGACCGTAGCGTCGAATCCCTTTCTTGTCACCGATCGCACGCAGAAACGCCTGGCCCAGCGTGATGCCGATATCTTCCACCGTGTGGTGGGCGTCGATGTGCAGGTCGCCGGCGGCGGCGATGTCGATGTCGATTAAGCCATGCCGCGCGATCTGGTCGAGCATGTGGTCGAGAAAGGGCACGCCGGTGGCGAACGACGCGACACCCGACCCGTCAAGGTTGATGCGGACGGTGATCTGCGTTTCCTTGGTGTTGCGAACGACTTCTGCGGTTCTCATCGATGCGGTGTTGCCGTCCCCGATTGCGCCAGGGTGCGGCAGGTTCCATTGAAAAGGAAGTCTAGCAGCCTGTCGGACTTGGGGAGCGTCGGCTACAAATCGGCCACAGCGGTCCATTTCTCACCGCCTTCTTGTCCCATAGCCGGGCTATGGGACTGCGAATGCGGCAAAAACTGTCCTCGCTTGGGCCAATTTTCGCTTTCGACGTCTCAAGTCCGACAGGCTGCTAGAAAAGGCGATAAAGGCAGCACCCGCGCAAGTCAAGGGCCGTGCAAGCGTCCCGTCAACGCACGCAGACAATGCGCCGCAAGGCGGCGCATTGTCAGTACTTGACGGAGCAGCCGTACGGTGTGGTGCTGGCCATGCTGACCGTCTTGCCGCCCAGCGATTCGTCGAGCGCCACACGCACATGATTGCGCGCCCCCTTCACGTCTTCCGGCGCATACGAGCGCTTGTCGTCGATCGCGCCGTTGTAGACCACCTTGCCTTCCGGGTTGACAATGATCATCTGCGGCGTGGTGCGCGCCGAATAGGCGCGGCCGGCGTCGCCCTTTTCGTCCATCAGCGTGGCGCGCGGCGTGCCGCCCTGGGTCTTCATCCAGTCGCCCATCGCCGCCGGCTTCAAATAGTCCTGGTGTGAGGGATTGGTCGAATTCACCGCCAGCCACACCACGCCCTTGCCGCCGCTGTCTTTCTGCAACCCCTGCATGTTCTTGCTCACGTAGTGTTTCTGCACGTAGGGACAGCCGGGGTTGACCCATTCGAGCACCACCCACTTGCCGCGCATTTCGGAGAGCTTCAGGTTCTTGCCGTCGGTGGCCGGCAGGTTGATTTCGGGCGCCACCTGTCCCGGCGGGGCGGCGGCTATGGCGCCTACGGAAAAGGCCAGGGCAAGGCAGGCGGGCAACAGGCGATGTGGCATGGCGAGAATCTCCGGAAGACGGGACGAAAAGAAGTGGCTTGAGTGTAAAACGGAGCGGCCGAAAAACGCACTGGCACTGGCACCGACGCAGCGGCGCCGTGTCTGCCATGACGTTGTGGGAAGCCACGGCAAAACGCTCAAAGCGCTTTGAGCGCCTCGGTGACGATTCGTTCCGAAAGAATTTCCGGCAGGATCACCGGCGCCTTGCCCGGTGCATAGAGCACATAGACCGGCACGCCGTTGCGGCCGAATTCGCCCAGGGCGGCGGTAATCGCCGGGTCGCGCCGGGTCCAGTCGGCGCGCATCAGCTTGACCGATTTGGCGGCAAACGCGTCGCGTACCGTCCTGGTTTCCAGCACCACCTTCTTGTTGACCTGGCAGGTGACGCACCAGGCAGCGGTGAAGTCGACAAATACCGGGGTGCCGGCGGCATTGAGCGCGGCGATGTCGCCATTGGCCCAGGGCGCCCAGCCGTCCTTCCTGGCCGCAGCGGAGGGCGCCGCCGTGGTTTCGCTGCCCGGCCAGGCGGCGGCCAAGCCACACAGGATGACAACTACCGCGCCGAAGCGCCAAAGTCCACCGGCGGTCTGCCCGATCATCCACCCGCCCATGCCGATCAATACCAGCGCCGCGCCCAGCCATACGATCGCGTTGGGCCCGATCTGCAAGGAAAGCACCCAGGCCAGCCAAACCACAGTCGCGTACATCGGAAAGGCGAGAAACTGCTTGAAGCGCGCCAGCCATGGCCCGGGGCGCGGCAAATGCTTGAGCCAGGCCGGAAACCAGGTCAGGAGAATATAGGGCGCCGCCATGCCCACGCCCAGGGCGCCGAACACGGCCAGCGCCGCCCACGGGCTTTGCGTGACCGCGTAGCCCAGCGCGGCGCCCATGAACGGCGCGGTGCAGGGCGAAGCCACCACGGCGGCCAGCACGCCGGACAGGAACGAATCCGCCGCCGGATGGCTGTGCGAGGCCGAGGCGAGCGATTGCGGCAGCAACGACCGGAACTCGAATACGCCGGACAGGTTCAGGCCCAGAACGAAGAACAGCAGTGCCAGAAACGTGACCACCGGCGGCGACTGCAACTGGAAGCCCCAGCCGACCGCCTCGCCGGCCGCGCGCAGGGCGAGCAACATGCCGGCCAGCGCAAGAAAGGACAGCACCACGCCGGCGGCGAACGAGAGGCCGTTGGCGCGCATCGCCACCGTGCTGCCGCCACGCGCGAAGCCCAGCACCTTGAGCGAGAGGATGGGAAAAACGCAGGGCATCAGGTTCAGGATCAGCCCGCCGCCGAAGGCAAACGCCAGGGCCAGGGCGAACGACAGGTCGGAGGGCGCGGGCGCACCGCCGCTTACGACCGGCTTGGGGCCTTTGGCGACGGGCTCGTCGATACCCTTGCCGGCCACAAGCTTGCCGGCAAGCGGGCCGTCGAAAGTCAGGGCCTTGTCGGCGAATCCGACCGCGATGCCCGAAATGCGCGTCTCGGTATACGAAAGATTGCTGGTGACCGCCAGGGTGACGATGGTGGCGTCGCCCTCCTGACGCATGGTTTGCGGCGCGGCCGATTCCACCAGCCCTTCGACGCCGGCCAGCACATAGGCTTCGCGGCCGGGCAGGGGCTTGACGCCGGCCAGCTTCAGGGTGATGACCCCGCCGGCGGTGGAGGCGTCGGCCTGGGGCACCTTGCCTTGCGGCATGCCGGCGAAGGCCGCATCGAACAGGGGCTGCCATTTCGGGTCTGGCGTAGCGCTTGCGGCCATGACCGGCATGTCGAGCGTGAGATCGGCGCCGCCTGGAATGCACACATCCTTGCAGATCAGCCACTCGGCGCGTGCGGCCAGTTTCGCCGACTGGCCCGCCGGCCAGTCGGCCGGCAGGGTTATTTCCACCGGCAGCACGAGTTCACCGTCGTAGCCGTGGTTCATCATCGGCGGCAGCGGAATGCGCTTGGGCGCGGGCCACTGGATCGGGCCAGTCTTTGTGCCCGGCGGCAGCTTCCACAAGATCGTGGTCGGCATGCCGGAGTCGCCCGGGTTGATCCAGTAGGTGTGCCAGTCCTTGTCGTGTTTCAGACGCAGGCCGACGATCGCCGGCTTGCCCGGACTCAAGGCCTGGTCGCGCGCGATCAGCTCGGCTTCGGCGTTGTCGACGCGTACCGGTGCGGAATTGGCGTTGACGCAAACCAGCGCCAGGCCAAGCAGCAGGACATCAATGAAACAGCGCAGTCTCATTTTCGGGAGGACCAGGGCGTTCGCTGCAAGGCAAAGATCATGGCGTTCTCCATCAACAACAGGCTCTGCGGCAATCGCGCCTGGCCCTGGCAGCCGGAGTGGGTTCGGACATGATGGAACGGGTCATGATGGAACGGGTTCTACCGCCGCAGTGCCTTCCATTATGGCGCACAAACATCATCACTTCTGATGAAACACTTTAGACTTTAAGCAATTTTCTTGAAACATGGTGTCGCGGCGCGGCCGTCGCGCTCAAACTGGGAGCCTGCCCGCATGCCGGAACGCACCGAACCCCTCTCCTACGGCACCTATCTGCGCTTGCCCGACCTCCTGGCCTGCCAGGCCCCGGAAAGCGCCAAGAGCGGCAAGCCCGCGCATGACGAACTGCTCTTCATCATCACCCATCAGACCTACGAGTTGTGGTTCAAGCAGGTGATTCACGAACTCGACGCCGTGCTGGGCCTGATGGCGGCGGCGCCCGTGCCTGAACGGGATATCGGCCGGGTGTTGCATCATCTGGAGCGCATCGTCACTATCCTGCGCGTGGTGATCGGCCAG
>JAYVST010000091.1:0-3763 GCA_043775255.1 Burkholderiales bacterium | reverse complement strand
GAGGACGGCACGGAGCTCGGCCGCGTGCGCGTGGCGCCGAATTTCAAGCTGACACGCTCCAGTGCGACCGCCTGGGTTGAAGGCGGGTATCGCCGGCCGCGCTAGTGTGCCGGTGCGCTAGCGGCCGGTGCGCTAGCGGCCAGTGTGCTGGCGGCCGATGCGCCAGCGGCCGATGCGTCAAAAGGGGGTTGCAGCGCGCCCGGCGCGTGCAAGAACATGGAGCAAGAAGATGGAACATGTCGAATCTGAAAGGAGTTCCGCAATGGAAGCAGCGAAAGCAATGACGTTCGACCAAGCGGCCGGCGAAGTTCGCGTGGTCGCCGCTGATGCCGGCAGGAGTTTCTGGCAACCGGTGCCGGCCAATGGCTACGCCGAAGTGATTCTCGACTCCGCAAGCCTCGACTCGGTGCACAAGTTTTCGATGGGACGCCAACTCGTGCCGCCGGGCTGTCGGGTGCGCCTGCACGCGCACGATCGCGCCGAGGAAGTGTTCTACGTCCTCGCAGGCAGCGGCGTGGCCGAGATCGACGGCCAGCCGCATCGGCTTGCGCCCGGCGTCTCGCTCTATTTCGGCCACAACCGCCAGCACACCATCATCAACGACGGCGATGAAGACTTGCAGTGGCTGTGGTTCTTCATGCCCGGCCGGCTAGAAGAATTTTTCGCCGCCATCGGGCGCCAGCGCAAGCCCGGCGAACCTGCGCCGGAACCTTTCGCGCGGCCGGCCGAGGTGCGCGAGATCGAGAAGCGCACCGTATTCGCCTAACGACACCGACAGTCAGGGAAAAACCAACATGCGTCTCGCAGGCAAGACTGCGGTCATCACCGGTGGCGCCGCCGGCATAGGCCGCGCCACTGCAGAGCTCTTCGTCAAGGAGGGCGCGCGCATCATCGTCGCCGATCTCGATGGCGACGCTGCGCGCCAGGCCTCTGCGGAACTCGGGCCGGCTGCGCATCCGGTGCAGTGCGATGTGGCGGTAGCGGCGCAATGCAAGGCGTTGATCGATGCCGCCGAGGCGCGTTTCGGCCGACTCGACATCCTGATCAACAACGCCGGCCTGGGCGCGCTCGGCACTGTGGTGACCACGCCGGAGGAAACGCTCGATCGGCTCATCGCGGTCAACATCAAGGGCGTGTTCATGTGCTCCAAGTACGCCGTGCCGCTGATGGCGAAACACGGCGGCGGCGTGATCGTCAATACCGCGTCCAACGTGGCCACTATCGGGCTGGCGGACCGCGCCGCCTACGTCACCACCAAAGGCGCGGTGGCGGCACTGACGCGCTCGATGGCGCTGGACCATGTGGGCCAGAACATCCGCGTCAACTGCGTCGCTCCGGGCGTAACCTCGACCTCCTACTTCGACAAGATGCTCAAACAGGTCGCCGACCCGGCTGAATTCCAGCGCGTGTTGAACAGCCGCCAGCCGATGGGCCGCACCGGCCGGCCGCTGGAGATCGCCTACGCGATGCTGTATCTCGCCTGCGACGAATCCTCGTTCGCCACCGGGTCGATGCTGACCGTCGATGGCGGCGCCACGGCGATTTGATTGTCCGGTCCGCCGCCCCAGGACAACTCCATGCTCGTCAGTTGTGTCGCATACCAGGCCGGCCGCAAGCTCGCCGACATCGCGCCGGATGAAATCAGCAACTATCTGGCGCGGCCAGAGTGCTTTGTATGGGTGGCGCTGAAGGATCCGGGCGCGGGCGAACTGGCCGCCATGCAGCACGAGTTCGACCTGCATGAACTGGCCGTCGAAGACGCCCGCCATGGCCATCAGCGACCCAAGGTGGAGGAATACGGCGAGTCGATATTCGCGGTCCTGCAGATGATCGAGGTCGCCGCCGGCGAGTTGTCGGTCGGCGAGGTCGATATTTTCGCCGGGCCGAACTATGTGCTCTCGGTGCGCAGTCGGGCCAGCAAGGGCTTCGCCGACGTGCGCTCACGTTGCGAGCGCGAGCCGCACTTGCTGGAAAACGGCTCCGGTTTCGTGCTGTATGCCTTGATGGATTCGGTCGTCGACCGCTACTTTCCGATTCTCGACCTGCTCGAAACCGAGCTTGAAACCCTGGAGGCGCGCATGTTCGCCGGCGGCGCGGCGCGCGCCAACATCGAGGCGATGTACGGATTGAAGCAGAAGCTGATGGTGTTGAAGCACGCTGTGGGCCCGCTCTACGAAGGCGTGGGCAAGCTCTATGGCGGGCGCGTGCCCAAGGTATGCAGCGGCTCGCAGGACTACTACCGCGATGTCTACGACCATCTGTCGCGCCTGAACCAATCGGTCGATTCCCTGCGTGAAATGGTCACCACCGCGCTGTCGGTCAACCTGTCCCTCATCACGCTGCAGGAAAACGAGACCACCAAGCGCCTGGCGGCCTGCGCCGCGCTGGTGGCGGTACCCACGCTCATCGCCGGCATCTACGGCATGAACTTCAAGCACATGCCGGAGTTGAACTGGGCGTATGGCTATCCGATGGCCGTGTCGCTGATGGTGGGTATCGACGCCTGGTTGTTCACCCGCTTTCGCAAGTCGGGCTGGTTGTAGGCACATTGCGTCATGGGCATCGGCTTGCCGGCGCGTCTTGTTGCGCTCAGTTGCCTGTTTTGGGGCGGGGCTGCGGTCGCGCTCGATCGCACCCACATGGCGGTGGTCATCAACACCCGCGACCCATTGAGCGTGGCCATCGGCGAGGTCTACGCGGCGAAGCGGTCGTTGTCATTCCAGAACATCATTCGGGTCGAGTTCACGCCCGGCCTGCCTAACTTGCCGGCGGGTGAGTTCGAGGCGGTGCGCGCGGCGGTGGAGCGTCAGTCCAGGCCGATGGTTCAGGCTTACGCTCTCACCTGGGCTGCGCCCTACCGGGTCGACTGCATGTCGATCACTGCGGCGTTCACCTTCGGTTTCGACCCGGCGTATTGCGCCGAGGGTTGCAAGCCGACTCAGGCCAGCCCGCTATTCGGCTCGTCGGCGCGGCTGCCTTTCGCGCAACTGGGCGTGCGTCCGGCCATGGCGCTGGCCGCCCGCACGATCGCGGAGGCGCGTGCCTTGATCGACCGCGGCGTCGCCGCCGACGGCAGCCGTCCCGCAGGCACCGCCTACCTGCTTTCGACCACCGACGCCGCGCGCAATGTGCGCCATCTGCTGTATGCGCAAACCGAGGCCGTGCTCAGGAATCGCCTGCGTTCACAGGTCCTGAAGCAGGATGCGCTGGAAAATGCGCGTGACGTTTTCCTGTATGTCACCGGACGGGTGCAGGTCGACGCTCTGGAGACGCTGGGATTTCTGCCGGGCGCGGTGGCCGATCACCTGACTTCCGTGGGCGGCATGCTGACCGACAGCAGCCAGATGAGCGCGCTGCGCTGGCTCGAAGCCGGCGCCACCGGCAGTTACGGCACGGTGGTGGAGCCGTGCAACCTGTTGCAAAAATTTCCCCATCCGGCCATCCTCGCGGAGGTCTACCTGCGCGGCGAGACGCTCATCGAGGCCTACTGGAAGAGCGTGCAGATGCCGGGACAGGGCATTTTCATTGGCGAACCGCTGGCGGCGCCGTTCAATCCGGCCTTGCGCCGGCCGGACTGACAACGCGAAGGAACCGGCATGTCGATCGATGCAATCATGGTCATGGGTGTGGTCGCGCTGTTCATCGTGGCGATCATCGTGGTGATTCGGCAGGCGGCGCGGCGGCGGTCAAGCGTCAACCCGCGCCTGTCGAAGCCCGTGCGTGACCCACGCTCCGACGCCTATTTCAAGGCCATGTTCCCGGA
>JAYVST010000090.1:0-1800 GCA_043775255.1 Burkholderiales bacterium | reverse complement strand
GCAGGCCGGGACCAGTGCAGCTGGCGAAAATTCCTGGGTCCCGGGGGCGCCGGCCGTGCCGAAATGCACGCTCACACGCCCGCCAGCACCGCCTCGCGTGTCATGCTGACCCCGATGCTCGCAAGCAACAGGTCCGGCTCTCCGGATTCCACCCTGACCAGTACCGCCACGCTGTCGCGGCGATAGACCTCGATGCCGTATGGGGGGTTCGAATTGACGAACACCAGTTCCTCGAGGCTCGCGATCGCGGAGTAGCCGGCAAATTTCTCGGTGCGGTCGAATTCCTCCGTACTCGGCGACAGCACCTCGATGATCAGTTTCGGATTCTCGATCTCGGTGGCCTGCGCCGGGGGCGGCGTCCCGCAATGGACGAACAGGTCCGGATAGAAATAGGCGGTCTCGGTGCGCCCTGCGGCGGGGGCGACCCGCAGGCGCATGTCCGCCATATAGGGTGCGCAAGGTGTGCCCTGCAAGGCGGTATTGAGAGTCGTGGCGATGTTGAGGGAAATGCGGTGATGGGCGCGCGAACCGCCAGCCATGCTTGCCGGCACCTGCCCTTGCCAGGCGTAAATCACCCCTTCGAGGTACTCGTGCTTGTTTCGCGCGCGCGTTTCCAGCGCCAGATACTCGTCGGCGGTCAGGAAGGCTGCGGCTTTGCGGGCGTATCCCATGGGCTTGCGAATGAGCTGCTTGATCGGGACAAAATCATACTCGCCTGCGCGGCGCCTATGTTGCCGCCCGCGCCGGGCCGGTTTTCGACCACCACGCCACCGCCCAGCACCTCGCCCAGCTTTTGCGCCACGATGCAGCCGACGATGTCATCGGCGCCGCTGACGTTTTGCGGGACCATCATGGTGATCGGGCGGGTCGGGTAGTCGGCCGCTGCGGCGCCATTACCCATGGCGAACAGCAGGACGGCAAGTGTGCGGCGGCGCATGGTCACGCCTTGTTCAACCCCAGCGAGCGCGAGATCACTTCCTTCATGATCTCGTTGGTGCCGCCGTAGATGCGTTGCACGCGCGCATCCACGTAGGCCCTGGCGATCGGGTATTCCATCATGAAGCCGTAGCCGCCGTGCAGCTGAAGGCATTCGTCGATGATCGAGTTCTCGATGTCGCTGGCGAACAGCTTGGCCATGTTCGCGGTGGCCGCGTCTAGCTTGTTTTCGAGCAACAGCTCCATGCAGCGGTCGACGAAGACGCGGCCGACCGCGCACTGGGTGGAGACCTCGGCCAGCTTGAAGCGGGTGTTCTGGAAGCTCGACACCGGCGTGCCGAAGGCCTTGCGGTTGTTGACGTAGTCGATGGTCCACCTGATCGCCGCCTCGGTCTTGGCCATCGCGCCGTTCGCGATCTGCATGCGCTCCCACGGCAACTCCTGAATCAGGTAGATGAAGCCGTTGTTCTCCTCGCCCAGCAGGTTCTCGGCCGGCATTTCGACATTGTCGAAGAAGAGTTCGGAGGTGTCACGAAATAGGAATTCCAATGCCGCTTTTCAAGTATGTCGCCCGTTCCCGTCCATGTAAATCGTGAATTTCGTGCCGAATTATCCGCACTGCCCCTGAAGGCCGCGCCTCTGCATACCCGGTGTCAGTGCTTGTGGCCACCGGGGCGGCGGAAGTTTGCCGCTCGGGTGGCCACAGGCACAAGTCGCCCCCGCCGAGCGAGTCTTGTCGTCTTTTGCCCTACCACGCAATGCGCCGATCGAACTCGTGTACTGGCATTGGCTGCGGCATGGGTTGCGCACGTGGATCGCCCTCGGCCGGTTCGCTGCCCGGTATCTCCCATAGCGGCGGCCCAC
>JAYVST010000089.1:0-2691 GCA_043775255.1 Burkholderiales bacterium | reverse complement strand
TCGAGGGTCGCCATCCACTCGGCGTCGGTGGTGTCGAGCCCGGCATGCGCGATGAAGATGCCGGCGCAGCAGGCCACCCCGTCCAGCCCGCCAAGCGCCTCGGCGGCACGCGCCGGCAGGCCTGCGGTGGCGCGGCGGTCGGTCAGGTCCTGCACCAGAATGGTCGCATCCGGCACCTGCGCGATGATTGCGGCACGCTGGCCTTCGTCAAGAATCACGGCGGCCACGCGCGCACCTTCACGCGCCAGCACTGCGGCCGTGGCCAGGCCGATGCCGCTGCCGGCGCCCGTCACCAGTACGCGCCGCCCCGCGAGTTCACCCTGCATGCTGCTGCCTCCCCTATAGGCCGAGATAGCGGCGCTTCAATTCCGGATTGGCAGCGATCTCCGCTGCCGCACCACTCATGACCACCGCGCCGTTTTCGATGATGTACGCGCGGGCGGCCAGCGCCAGCGATTCGACCACATTCTGCTCCATGAGCAGGATCGCCAGGCCTTCCTTGTTGATCATCCGTACCAGGTCGAACATCTGCTCGACCAGTAGCGGGGAGAGGCCCAGCGAGGGTTCGTCGAGGATCAGCAGTCGCGGTTCCGACATCAGGCCGCGGCCGATCGCGAGCATTTGCTGCTCGCCGCCGGAAAGCGTGCCGGCCAGTTGACCGAAGCGTTCCTTGAGCCGCGGAAAGATGCGCACCACGCGCTCGAGATTGGCGCCGCGCTTGGCGCGACCGCGCCGGTAACTGCCCAGTTCGAGGTTCTCGCGTACGCTCATGTTGGGGAACACGCGGCGCCCTTCCGGCACATGGATCAAGCCCAGATCGACGATGCTGGTAGACGCCGCCCCGGCGATTTCGCGGCCTTCAAAGCGGATCGAACCGGCAAACGGACGGAACAACCCGGACAGGTTGTTGTTCAGGGTCGACTTGCCGGCGCCGTTGCTGCCCAGCACCGCCACGACTTCGCCGGCGCCGACATCGAGGTCGATGCCGCGCAGCACCTCGACCGGGCCGTAGCCGGCAAACAGGCCGCGCACCTCAAGCATGGGCCGCGCCTGCCTGCATGCGCGCCGCCGCGCCGCGCCCCAGATAGGCTTCCACCACCCCCGGGTCGGACGCCACCTGAGCCGGCGTGCCGTCGGCGATGATGCGGCCGTAGGACAGCACATACACATGCTCGGACAGACTCATCACTGCCTGCATCACGTGCTCGATCAGGAAGACGGTGACGCCGCCGTCGCGGATGGCGCGGATCACCGGCACGATCTCCTCGACCTCGCCCGGATTCAAGCCGGCCATCACCTCGTCGAGCAGTAACAGGCGCGGCCGGGTGGCGAGCGCGCGCGCGAGTTCAAGGCGCTTGCGCGCCGATACGGTGAGGCCGGATGCCGGCTGGTCGAGCATGCCGAAAAGCCCGACGCGCCGCGCGACATCCTCGGCCTCTGCGGCAGACTCATGCCGATCTGCCGTATGCAAATAGGCGCCGACCATGATGTTCTCGCGCACGCTCAGCCTGGCGAACGGCTGCGTGATCTGAAAAGTGCGCACCATGCCACGGCCGCAGATCAGGTGCGGCGCCAGACCGGTGATGTCTACGCCGCTGAAAGTCACGCTGCCGCCGTCGGGCCGCTCGAACCCGGTGATCGAAGCGAACAGAGTGGTCTTGCCGGCGCCGTTCGGGCCGATCAGTGCGACGATCGCGCCCGCGGCTACATCGAGACTGGCGCCATCGACCGCGCGCAGCCCGCCGAAGGTCTTGCAAAGATCGCGGACGGCGAGCATCTATTCGCCTTTGCGCCGGCGCGGCCGAAACAGCTGCACCAGGCCGTCGGGCAGGAAGGCGATGGTCAAGACCAGCAAGGCCCCGTAGATGATCAGGGACAGGCCGGGTGCGTCGGTGAGCGCACGGGTAACCTCACCGACGATACCCAGCACCAGGGCGCCGACCAGTGGCCCCCATACCGTGCCCAGTCCGCCGATCATGCTCACCAGCAGCATCTCGACCGACTTGTCCACGCCATAGGCAATGGGCGGGTCGATGTAGAGAAAATACTGGGCGTAGAAGGTACCGCCGGCGCCGCACAGGGCGCCCGACAACATCAGCACCTTGACCTTTTCGCGGAACACGTCGATGCCCAGCGCGCGCGCGGCATCCTCGTTCTCGCGGATCGCGGCCAATCGCGCGCCGAAGCGCGAGCGCGTCAGCCACCAGGCCACCACGATCGACACCACCGTGAAGGCAAGGATCACGTAATAGAAACCGACGCGCTCGGCGAACTGAAAATTTTCCAGACCGGTCTTGCGCGGAATCAGCAGGCCCAGGCCGGCCCCGGTCCATTCGACCGAGTTCGCAAGAATGCGAAACACCTCGGCAAAGGCAAGCGTGATCAGGGCGAAGTAGGAGCCGCGCAAACCGGCCCGGAACGACAGGATGGCCACCAGCGCGCCTACCGCCGCGCCTGCGGCCAGCGCCGCCGGCAGGCCGATCCACGGCGACAGGCCCAGCTTCAGGTGCACCAGGGTCGAGGCATAGGCGCCGCTGCCGAAGAACACCGCGTGGCCGAAGGACA
Source organism: Burkholderiales bacterium (assembly GCA_043775255.1). Lineage (GTDB taxonomy): Bacteria > Pseudomonadota > Gammaproteobacteria > Burkholderiales > JAEUOS01 > JAEUOS01. Next base: position 126 of record JAYVST010000089.1, on the reverse strand, counting down.
ACTGGCCGGCAAAGCCGCCCGCGATGTTCCAGGACTGCCCGATGAACGCGGCAAACAGCACCAGCACGCCGAAATTGACCGCGAAGTTCGAGCGAAAAATCTGCGGGAAGGCAAGCGCTGCCGCCA
>JAYVST010000088.1:0-14162 GCA_043775255.1 Burkholderiales bacterium | reverse complement strand
GGATCAGTCGGCCAGCGCCTGATAGGTCAGGGTGCGCATCAGCGCGCGATAGTGGCGCCGCACATCCGGCGCGCACAGCATGAGCACCGCGACCAGTTTTTCGACCGGGTCGATCCAGAAGTAAGTGCCGAACACGCCCGACCAGTAGAAGTCACCCACCGAACCCGGCACCGGGTTGCGCCCGGCTTCCCTGCGCACGCAGAAGCCGAGGCCGAAGCCCTGGCCGAATTCCGCCAGGGGCGCGGACTCTTCGAACTGTGCGCGGGCGCTTGCGCTGACAGTCGCCGCCGGCGGCAGATGGTCGGCGGACATCAGCGCCACCGTTTTGCGCGACAAGTAGCGCACGCCGTCGAGTTCGCCGCCGTTGGCCATCATCTGGACGAAGCGCAGGTAGTCCGGCGCTGTTGACACCATGCCGCCGCCACCGGAGAGGAACCGTGGCTTGACGCTGAGGTCGCGCGACATCGGCGGCCGCTCGCCGGTTTTCGGATCGATCAGCGCCTCGGCAATGCGATGCGCCTCGCTTGCCGGCACCGCGAAGCCGGTGTCCTGCATGCCCAGTGGGCCGGTGATGCGCGCGGCGATGAAGGCGTCGAGCGGCATGCCGGACACCACTTCGACCAGGCAGCCGAGCACATCGGTGGACATGCCGTAGTCCCACACTTCGCCGGGCTGGTACTGCAGCGGCAGCTTGCTGAGTTTGGTGATGAATTGCGCGTTGGTCTGGGCGGGGTCCATCATGTTCGCCGCCCGGTAGGCCACCTTGACCAGCGAGTCGCCGAATTGGCCATAGGTGATGCCGGAGGTGTGGCGCAGCAGGTCCTGCACCGATATTTCGCGCCGCGGCGCCTCCAGTCGCAGCACCTGCTTGCCGCCTTCCACGCTTTCGACGCCGACCATCAGATCCTTCAATTCCGGCAGATAGGTCGAAATCGGGTTGACCAGGCGGATGCGGCCTTCCTCGGCCAGCATCATTACCGCCACCGAGACGATGGGCTTGGTCATCGAGGCGATGCGGAAAATCGAATCGGTGGTCATGGCCACGCTTTTTTCCCGATTGCGATAGCCAAACGCTTCCAGATAGGCAAGCTTGCCGCCCCGCGCGATCAGCGCAACCGCGCCGGGGATCTTGCCGCGCTCCGCGTCCTCTTCGAACACGGCGTTGATGCGCGCGGCGCGTGCGGGAATGAGAAGGCTGGCGTCGGGGGCGGTGGGCACGATGGATTCCTGTGAATGGTGTAAGTGGGTGCAAATGGGGTCTGCAAATGGGGTCAGACCCCATTTACACCACTTACACATAAATGGGGTCTGCACATAAGTGGGGTCTGACCCCATTTACACCATTTACAAGGCGCGCTGCACATTTTCGCGGATTTTCGGGTCGGGTGCGTCGCCTATACTGCTGCGGCCCTTTGAACGATTGTCACCCTTGCGTCTTGCCACAAACGCGCTGACGGAGCGCACACTCCTGCGCGGCTACGCCTTGGCGTTCCTGCTCTCGCTGGGCGTGACGGTGTCGAACTCGTTCGCGCGCATGGCCTATGCGCTGGTGCTGCCGGCGATGCGCGCAGATCTCGAATGGAACTACACCCAGGCCGGCTGGCTCAACACGGCCAACGCGATCGGCTATCTGTGCGGCGCCGTGCTGACGCGCATGGTGATCCGGCATACGGGCAATCGCACCCTGTTCGCAGTCGGGGTGCTTTTGACCGCGCTCTCGGTGCTGGCCACCGGGCTGACGCGCGATATCGTCTGGCTTGGGGTATGGCGCAGCGCCAGCGGGGTGGCGGGCGCGGCGGCATTCATCGCCGGCGGCGCGCTGTCGGGCAACATCCTGCCGGCGCAACCGCACCGGGCGGGCACCACCATCGCGATCTATTTCGGCGGCGGTGGCATAGGCTTTCTGTTGTGCGGCGTCGCCCTGCCCTTGATGCTCGAAAGCGGCAGCCGTAGCGCCTGGCAACATGCGTGGGTGGGTATGGGCGGCGCAGGCCTGATGATGCTGGTGGCTTGCGCCTGGGCCGCTTCGCGCATCGCCGAACCCAACCTTGGGCCCCTGGGCGAGGGCATGGCCGAGCGTGGCAGCAGTGCGCGACTCAAGGCGGGGTTGGCGGCCTATTTCATGTTCGGCCTGGGCTACATCGGCTACATGACCTTTGTCATCGCGTGGATGCGCGACCATGGCGCCGGCACCGGCGCGGTCATTGCGATGTGGACGGTGTTCGGTGTCGCAAGTCTCCTGGGCCCATGGCTCTGGCGCATTCCGCTGGGCACCTGGATCCCCGGGCGCATGCTGGCGGCGGCTCTGGCCACATTGGCCTTGGGCGCGCTGCTGCCGCTCTTTTCGGCCGGCCTGGCGTCGATGCTGTTGTCCGCCGTATTGTTCGGCGCTTCGATGTGGAACATTCCCGGCGCGGTCACGCATCTGGTCAAGCGCGCCTTGCCCAAGCCGGAATGGGGTTTGACGGTGGCGACCTTCACCATATTTTTCGCCGCCGGGCAGATCGCCGGCCCGGTCATGACCGGTGCGCTGGCGGACGCCTTCGGCGGGCTTGGCATCGGCCTGGCGGTTTCGGTGGGGGTGCTGGCGCTCGGGGCGATGATCGCGCTCGCACAGCATGACGTGGTCCACCCCGAAGCGTCGCATCTGCGGCCCTGACCGGCACTTTCGCGCACCTCGAGTGATCTGAATTAGTATATACTCATGGAATATACTTTTTTCGAATGCGTGACGAGCCATGCGGACCGCCAAACTCTTCCAGAACGGGCAAAGTCAGGCCGTCAGACTGCCCAAGGAGTTCCGCTTTGAAGGCGACGAAGTCTTCATCAAGAAATCAGGCAGCGCCGTGGTGCTCATTCCGATCGCCAATTCCTGGGATTCGCTGATCGGCAGCCTCGACAAGTTCAGCGCCGACTTCCTGGTGGAGCGCGATCAACCGGTCCTGCAAAAGCGCGAGGCCTTGTTCGAATGAGGGTGATGCTTGATACCAACATCTGCATCGCCATCATCAGGCGCAAGCCGCCGCAGGCGCTCAAGCGCTTCAGGAACTACGAGGTGGGCGAGATCTGCATTTCGTGGGTCACGCTGGCCGAGCTGGAATTCGGGGTGGCAAAGAGCCAGCATGCGGATAAGAACCGCGCCGCGCTCGATGAGTTTCTCCTGCCGCTGGAAATCGCCGGTTTCGACCGCGAGACCGCTCAGAGCTACGGTCGGGTGCGCGCCGATCTGGAGAAAAAGGGTCGGCCGATCGGTGCGCTCGACATGATGATCGCCGCGCATGCGCTCACCCTTGGCGTCACCTTGGCCACCAACAATGTCAGGGAGTTCGCTCGCATCAAGGGATTGACGGTCGACGACTGGCTCTCCGGCGCGAAGTGAATCTCATGCACACGACGCACCGCCCATCATGACCATCGGCTGGTTTCCCGGCCACATGGCCGCTGCGCGCAAGAAGGTGGCCGAAGCCATGGCCGAGATCGACGCCGTGGTCGAGGTGCTCGACGCCCGTCTGCCGGCGGCGAGCAGCAATCCGATGCTCACCGACCTGCGCACGCACCGCCAGCGGCCTGCGCTGAAGATACTCAACAAGTCCGATCTGGCCGACCCGGAAGTCACCGCGCAATGGATGCGGATGTTCGAAGAGGAGGCGAGTCGCGCCAGGACCGGGACGGTCAAGGCGGTGGCCCTGTCCTGTTCCAAGCCGGCCGACGTGGCGCGGGTGACGCGCCTGGCGGGGGCGCTGGTCCCGCATCGCGGTGGTCTGGAGAAGCCGGTGCGCCTCCTGGTGATCGGCATTCCCAACGTCGGCAAATCGACCCTGATCAACGGCCTCATCAAGCGCCGCATCGCCAACGTGGGCGACGAGCCGGCGGTGACCAAGCGGGTGCAGCGCTACAACCTGCCCGATCGCACCGTGCTCTACGACACGCCGGGCCTGATGTGGCCGGCAATCCGCCACGCGGGCGATGGCCTGATGCTGGCGGCCAGCCATGCGATCGGCCCGAACGCCTATATCGATGAAGAGGTCGCCACCTTTCTGGGCGACATCCTGCTCGCGCGCTATCCGGCGCTGGTGGCCAAACGCTACAACTGCGACCCCGAAGGCATGGACGGCACGGCGTTGATCGAAGCCGTGGCTAAGCAGCGCGGCTTTCGCATCAAGGGCGGCGGATTCGATTTCGACAAGGCCGCCGTGGCCCTCTTGACCGACTATCGCAACGGTGCGCTCGGGCGCATCAGCCTTGAGACGCCGGCCACCCGTGCCGCCATGTTGGCCGCGCCGGCGCGTGCTGCGGCGGTGCGGCCGGCGCCAGTGGAAGAGGGCGAATGAGCTGCGGGGGCCGCGCGTGAGCGGGGTGCGTCGGCGCCGCAGCACATGGCCTTCCACCGACACCTCAGGTGCGCTGCGGGTGGCGGCCGTGCGGGTGGCGGCCGTGCAGAGGCCGGACGAACTGCTGCGCCTGTCCAAGCGCATGAGCGAACTCGGGCTGGCGTCGCGCCGCGAGGCCGATGAGTGGATCGAACGCGGCTGGGTCAAGGTCGATGGCGTGGTCGCCATTCTCGGCCAGAAGGTGTTGCCGGCGCAGAAAATCGAGATTGAAAAACGTGCCCAGGCCGAGCAGGCGCGCCGCCTCACGGTGCTGCTGCACAAGCCGGTGGGTTATGTGAGCGGCCAGGCCGAAGACGGGCACCTGCCGGCGGTGGTGCTGGTGACACCGGAGTCGCAATGGCGCGGCTACGGCGGCGCCGCGCCGCCCAAGGTGCAGCGGCGCGACCTGATCGGCTTTGCCCCGGCCGGGCGGCTCGACATCGATTCCACCGGCCTCCTGATACTCACGCAAGACGGACGCATTGCCAAACAGCTGATCGGCGAAGACTCGGCGGTCGAGAAGGAATACCTCGTTCGGGTGCGCTACACGCAAGGCGGCCGCCTGCCTGAAGCCGGCTTGAAGCTCCTCAACCACGGCCTTTCCCTCGACGGCAAGGAACTCAAGCCGGCGCGGGTCGGCTGGCTGAATGAGGATCAGTTGCGCTTCATCCTGCGCGAGGGCAAGAAGCGCCAGATTCGCCGCATGTGCGAGGCTGTCGGCCTTGAAGTGGTGGCCTTGAAGCGGGTGCGCATTGGCCGCGTGCTGCTGGGCGAGTTGCCGGTGAGCAAATGGCGCCTGCTGGAACCTGACGAAAGTTTTGCATGACGCCCCTGACCCAAGAAACTCCGATGGTGAGCTGGCCCGAGAAGGGCGAGACGCGCAGCGCACGCTGGTTTTCCGAAGCCGGCATCGCGCCGCCTAAGCGGGTGATCGTGGCCGACGACCGCCTCAATGCCGACCGTGCCTACCGCTACGCTTGCGAAGGCACGGCCCTGTTGTGGCGCGGTGACTTCAACAACGCCCGCGCGCTGCTGCAGGCGATGGCGCGGCGCGTCGATGCGAAACCGCGCAAGTCCGTCGGTTCCGGTGCTGCAACGGCTCCAAGCGCGGCAGCCGGTGGAACAGCTACAACCGAGTCAGCCGAGGCACCTGCGGCAACTGAGTCAACCGCGACAATCGAGTCAATCGAGTCAATCGAGTCAAGCGAGTCAAGCGAGTCAAGCGAGTCAACCGAATCAAGCGAGTCGACCGAGTCAACCGCAGCAAGCGCAGAGGGGGCGTTGCCCGCCGCAGCACCAGCGCTGCACGTTGCCCCCGGCGTGTCGAAGGACGCTTTCCATCTTTTCCGCATGGCCCAGGCGCAGCGCGCGCGCATCCTCGGCATGCTGCTCCTGCCGTTCGATGCCGGCCACGTCATTCCGCTGCGCCGCGCGCCCGACCTGCACAAGGCTTGCAACGAAGCGCGCGGGCCCTGCGACGCACCCTATGTGTCGTCAATGCGCGAACTGCTGGGCGCGGTCGGTGCGCACCAGTGGCGCCGCAAGGGCGTGGAGGTGGCCGCGCTCGACGATCGCATCCATCCGCACTATGCCGTGTTCGCGCCGGTGCGCGGCGAGTATGTGGATCTGGTCGATACCGCACCGCTGGCGGTGACTGACCTGGCCTTCGACATCGGTACCGGCACCGGCGTGCTGGCTGCGGTGCTGGCGCGGCGCGGCGTCAAGCACGTGGTGGCCACGGACAACGATCCACGCGCGCTCGATTGCGCGCGCGACAACCTGGCACGCCTCGGATTTCGCAAAAAAGTGGACGTGCGCGAGGCTGACCTGTTTCCCGCCGGGCGCGCCAATCTGGTCGTCTGCAATCCGCCCTGGCTGCCGGGCCGTCCGGCCACCCCGCTGGAACGCGCGGTCTACGATCCCGACAGCCGTATGTTGCGCGGTTTCATCGCCGGCTTAGCCGACCACTTAGCCCCCGGCGGCGTTGGCTGGCTGATCCTGTCGGACTTAGCCGAGCACCTGCATTTGCGCACGCGCGCGGAATTGCTGGCACTGTTTGACGCCGCAGGTCTGAAGGTGATCGAGAAGCTGGACATCCGGCCGCGCCACCCCAAGGCGTTCGATGCCGAAGAGCCGCTGGCGGCCGCGCGCGCCGCAGAAGTCACGTCGCTGTGGCGCCTGGCAAGCGCGGATTCCTGAACCCGCCCCGGTCGGCTGCCGCGGTTACAGCGACGTGAGAGCGAGCTCCACCCGCCCTGGCAAGGTCGCGCGCAAGGCGGCATGCAGGTAACAGGTGTTCTCGGCCACCTCCAGCAGGTTTTGCATGACCGCGTCGGGTTCCTCTGCATGCAGGAACACGTGGGTGTCGACCGGCTCCAAGCCGCCCGCAAGGCTGCCGTCGGCGGCGCTGCCGGCCAGGGTGAACGGCAGGGTCTGAACGAAACGGATCGCGCGCACCTTGTGCTTGCGGTGTTCGATGTAGCGGGTGAATTGCGTCATGTAGCAGAACGCGATGCCGGCGGCAATGGCGGCTAAGCCGGAGGGCGCGGCGTCACCGTCGGGTCGTTCGTCGCAGGTGATGCGAAAAGCGTGGCCGGCGCGCGGCGTGACGGTGGTGGCGACCAGGCCGTTGGCGTCGGTGAGGACGCTGGTGCCCGGAATCAGGATGGGAATGCGGCCTTCGGCCGGCAGCAGCGGCGGCGCACTGGCGCCGCTGACATTGTGCAGGCGTTCCACCAGGGTGAAGCCGGGTGGCGCGCCGGCCAGCGGGACGGGCGCACCGCCGTGCACCTTGAACGGGTCGGTCTCATCTTTCGCAGCGGAGGCGGCGACCCGCACCACCGGACAGCGGCGGCCGTTGACGTAGAGGGCGAAGGTGTTGCGCTGCGCCTGCGCCAGGGTTGCATGGGCAGGGGATGCGATGAGTGCGGCATCGAGGATGCCCTGCACCACCGCGCGCGGCGCGGCCGAGCGCGCCGCCACCTTGACAGTGACCGCTTCGGCGCTGCCTTCGCCCGTGCCGCGCGGGAACGAACCCTGAAAGTAATACTGATTGGCCAGATCGATGCCGTCGATGGTCAGCGCCACGCCTTGGGCGCGCGCGATCATAAGCGCCCGATTGACGAAGTCCGAGTGAAGTCCGGCGTTGTAGAAGGCCAATGGAAACGGCGCCTGGTCGCTGCCCTTGAGAATCGCGCCCTCGTCACTGGTCAGGCGCCAGACGCAGCCATCCGCGCCTTCGGTGACGAGCACTTCCTTCTGGTGCGCGCCCATGGTGCGCGCTTCGACGCGGAACACGTCGCGCGCCGGTGCAGTGCCCGCCAAGGTCGCGGCACGGCGGCCCTGGCGACCCTTGAACGCGAGCGCATGGCCGCAGCCTTCGATGGTGTCGGTCGGCATCTGTTTCTCCTTTTTTGTCTGGCGCGTATCCTACCCGACCTGCGGTTGCCGACCGGCAAACCGGGCTACAAGGAATCGGACATGAGCGAACCAGGCACGTACCTGGCCGAAATCACCCCGGATGCGGCCGAGGGTGAGATCGCGCATATTTATGAAGAAATCCGGCGCCTCACCGGCGGGCCACTGGTGGCCTTGATCTTTCGTCATCTGGCCACGTTTCCGGGCGTGCTGCCGTCGGTCTGGCAACAAATTTCGCCGCTGCTTGCGAGCGGCGAAGTGCAGGAAGGGGCCTGGGCGCTCGCGCGCAATGCCTGGGATGGCGCGCCGCCGCTCGCGGATGCCGGTTTGGTCGCACTTGGCGCGACCGAGCGGCGCCGTGCGGCCGATGTGATCGCTGCCTACAACCGGGCCAACCCGGTCAATTTCGCGGTGGTCTGTGCCTTGCGGGCGGCGCAGGCGCGCGGCCGCGACTTGAGACCGTCAACACGACAGGTCTTGCGCCCGTGGTCGCCGCCTGCGCGCATCGGCGCGATCACGGCGATCCCTTCGATGCAATCGCTCGATGACCGTGCCAGGCGCATTGTCGACGCCTTTGCCAAGGAAGCCGCGCCCGGCGCGGGCGTGCTGGTGCCCACGCTCTATCGCCACATCGCACACTGGCCGGCCTTGCTGGAATTCTGCAGACGCGAGGTGGCGCCGCGCCTGGCCGTCGGCGCGTTCGATGCGCCGATCACCCGTTTTCGCTCGGGTATCGAAGCTCTGGCGGAAAGCTGGGCCGACTCTCTGGCTGCGCCGCCGCCGGGCGTGGGGCCGGATGAGCGCCTGATGCAGGTACTCGAACGCTTTGCCGGGGTCATCCCGGAAATGGTGGTGGTGGGGCATTTCATCGGTCCAGCGCTCGACTGACGTTCGCTAACAAATACGCGACGGCCTCGCCGGAGGCGTGTTTCCGTCATGAGTCCGGTATGTCCGGATAAAGCGGCGCCGCAGCCGGCATCCGGTCTGCCGCGCACCGGCTTGTTTGACGCGGCAGTGCGGTTTCCCTCAGGTTTTTGCGCGGCCTGCCGTACAAGCAGAGCTGACCCTGTGCCCGCACCGGGCCCGCCACCCCACCCCGAGCCCGACCGCGGCAAACAATCCAGAGATGACGAAGTCCTTGCTGCGCTCCCTGGCCGGGCGCGACTTCCGCCTTTATTTTGGGGGGCAATTCATCTCCTTCATCGGCACCTGGATCCAGCAGGTCGCGCTCGCCTGGATCGCCTATCGCATCAGTGGGTCGGCCGTGCTGCTGGGCGTGGTGGCGTTCGCGCTGCAGGCGCCCAGCCTGTTGCTGGGGCCCCTGGGCGGTGTTGTCGCGGACCGCTTCGACCGGCGTCGCATCCTGTTGACCGTGCATTGCTGCGAGCTGGGCATTGCGCTGGCGCTGGCATTGCTTGCCATGCGCGGTGCGCTCACCCCGCAGGCGCTGGTGGCGGCGTCCCTGCTGCTCGGCGTGGCGGCCTCGTTCGCCATGCCCGCGCGCCAGGCTTTCGTCGCCGAACTGGTGCGCGAACATCGGCATCTGACCAATGCGATCGCGCTCAACTCGGCGTCGTTCAACCTTGCGCGCCTGCTCGGTCCGGCGCTCGGTGCGGTCATGCTGGCCGAACTGGGCGATGCGGCGTGTTTCTTCGCCAACGCCGGTTCCTACGTGTTCCAGATCGGCGCGATCCTCCTGCTCAAACCCGCCGGCCGGCTGCCGCGTCATGCGCATTGCACCACGCGCCATGCGTTGCACTATCTGCGCCATGCGGCGATGCCGCGGTCGCTACTGGTGACCGTTGCGCTATCGAGTGTGGCGCTGGCGCCGCTGGTGACGCTGCTGCCGGTGTTCACCGGGGAGCTGTTCGGGCGCGATGTCGATGCGCTCGGTTTGCTGATGGCCGCATCGGGCCTGGGCGCACTGGCCGCCGGGCTGGCACTGGCGACGCGGCCGCATGTGAGCGGCTTTTCGCTGCGGGTCGTCGCCGGCTGCCTGTGCGCCGCCGCCGCTGCCGCACTCCTGACCTGCAACCCCCATTTCCCGGTGGCGCTGGCCCTGATGGTGGTGTCCGGCTGGTCGACGGTGATGATCGTGACCTCCAGCCATATTCTGTTGCAGGCAGTGATACCGGAGCATCTGCGCGGGCAGTTGATGGCGTTTTTCGGCATGGCTTGCGGCGGCGCGCTGGCCTTGGCCAGTCTCGCATCCGGCGCACTGGCGGAAAGCGTCGGGACCCGGCCGCTGTTTCTCGCCTCGGCGCTTCTGTACCTGGCCATCGGCGTGGCGCTGCACCGCGCGCTGCCCGCCCTGCGCCGCGAGGCGCGTGTCATCCTGCTCGAAAAAGGCTTGGTGCCGAAATAGGCGGTTACGCGCGGCGCCTTGGTCGCGCGGCGCACGGGCGTCGCGCGCGGCCGCTCGCGGGCGAGACTGCCGTCTGCAACGCAAGGTTAGCGCGATAGCCGGGTCCAGCCCCAGACCAGCGCATCGGCCCACTCGAATTCACTGACGCGCCCGCCTAAGCAACTGCCGAGGAATTTTTCGGTCTCGCGCAGAACGAGATAACGATGCGCCCACCAGCTAGCGCTGTGACCCATGTCGTCAATGCGCACCAGACGTACCGGTCGGGCCGCCGCAGTCAACGCTGCGGCCATGCGTTCGGACTGTTCGATGCGCACGCGCACGTCGCGTTTGCCGTGAATCAGCAACACCGGACGCTCGATGGCGGCGGCGTGCGTCAAGGGCGAGCGCAGGGCCATCTCGGCCCGGTCCGCAGGCACCTTCGGATTGCCGACGAAATCATGCCAATTGGAGAGATCGACCTTCCAGTAGGGCGGAAACGCTTCGATCAGGCTGGCCAAGTCGGTAGGGCCGGCGATCGATATGCCGCAGGCGAACTTGCTCGGCGTGGCGGCCAGTGCGTTAAGGGCGGCGTAGCCGCCGTAACTGAAGCCCAGGATGGCGACCCGGGCAGGGTCGGCATGTCCTGCGCCGACCGCCCAATCGACCGCGTCGTGCAGATCGTCCTGCATGCGCTTGCCGAATTCGCCGATGGCGGCATCCCTGAAGGCACGCCCGTAGCCGGTCGAGCCGCGAAAATCCACCTGCAGCACCGCGTAACCGCGGTTGGCTAACATTTGCGCGCGCGCGGTCTCCTCCGAGCGCAATGGATCGGCCCAGGCGTTGCGCGCCCATGGGCCGCCGTGGACCATCAGCACAAGCGGCGCTCGCTTGCCGGCGGTGTCGCGCGGCAGGGCGAGATAACCCTTGAGCGGCAGCCCGTCGCGCGCCGGGAAGGTGACATGGCGCAGCGGCGCGAGCGCGTCGGCAAGATCGGCAGGTACGCCGCGACCCAACAATTCAGTGCCGGCCTGTCCGCGGTCGACCAGCCAGGTCTCGTTTTGCGTGCTGGTGTACAGATTGACGATGAAGCGTTTTTCTTCCCGGTCGCTGCTGACGATGTCGAGACCGTAAGGCGTGCCCGCGAAGCGCCGCAGCAGGGGATCGAGCGTCGCGCGCAGTTTCGCTTCGGGCAACTCCACGCGCGGATAGCCGGGATGCGCGATCACGACCAGCGGCTCGCGCGTGATGCGGCTGATATAGGCGCCGGCAACATCGGCGATCGGGTCTTCGAAGGCGACCCGCTCCCAGCCGCGGCCGAGGTCGAGCGCAACCAGGGCGACGCGATCGCGCCCGCGGTTCGACAGCGCCCAGGCCACGCGCGGCTCTGGCGCAGGGCCGAGAACGCGCAGTTGCACCTCGTTACGGGCGGCGGATTCGGCCTGGCGCTCGGCTTGCGGGCGCTGCTTTTCTTGCGCCGGCCGCTGCGCCTCGCGCGACGCCTGCCAGCCTTGCAAAGCGCCATCGGCGCGCGTCAGCGGCGCCACCGCGTCGCCGGGATTGGCGGCGACCAGGGTTTCGGCTCGCGTCGCGAGATTCACGCGATACAAGTCGAACAGTTTCGGATTGCGCCGGTTGTGGGTGATCAGAACATGTTGCGCATCGCCTTCGATCAACTGATGCAGCGCGGCCCGCACGCCCGCGTGCGGCGTCAGGTCGACCGCGTCGGCTGACGACTCGGTGTCGATGACGAACACGTGCGGATTTTCGGCGCCGCTGGTGTCGCTGGCGTAGATCAACCGGCGGCTGTCACCAGTCCAGATTACGGCGCCGCGTGCGCGGTAGTGCCGCGTCGTGCCGTCGGCGAGGTCGCGCACGAAGAGCGTGCGGCGCATCCGGTGCGAGCCGGTCCAGGCCAGTTTGGCGCCGTTGGGCGATAGCAGGTGGCCGCTGTCGGGTGTGCCGGGTGACGCGAAACGCCATGCGCTGAGTCGGGGCGCTTGCGCCGCGTCCGGTGGGGCGCCGGGCGCGCCGCCGCCACAGGCGGCAAGCAAGCCGAAGGCAAGCGACAGCACGACGATACTGCGGGAGATGGGCAAGGCGGAACGAATCGTTGCGATGAATGGCAGCGCGGAGAGCGTCGCCGCCTTCTAGTCTAGCCGCAGACGGGTGCGAATGGCCGATTGCCCGACAATACGGGTTTGCAGGTTCGTTTTCCCGTTATCGTGAATCAGGAATGCAGTTTGTGAATCGCGGCGACACCGTACGTGTGCCGTTGTTGTGGATCGCCATCGGCCTTTCGCTGCTGTTGCATGGCGTGCTGATGTGGCAATGGCGCCACGAGGCGCCGCTGCCGCCGACGCCGGAAAAAGAAGGCAAGGGCAAGACTGAAGGCCGCTTGCGCACTCAGATTGCACCGCCGCCTGCCGCGCCGCGCGAACGTGCCCCGGCGGAGAAGGCGGCGCCGCCTGCCCCGGCGCGCGCGCAGGCAGCGGGGCCGCGCCCGCCGCCGCCCCGTGTCGCGGCAGCGCCGCCCGCAGTGAATGCGCCTGCTTCACCGCCGGTACTGGCACGGCCCGGACCCGGCCCGGAGCCCCGCGTTCGGCCGGAGCCGCCGGCGCAGCAGCAGCAGCAGCCGGCCGCGCCCGCTGCCGCAGAGGACGATCTGGCGGCGCTGGTGGAGGCCAATCGGCGCCGCCGCGCGGGGCCTCTTGCGGCAACACCCGAAGCGGCGCCGTCCCGTGAGCGCACGCCGGCCGAGGAGAACGAGCGGCGCGACCGCACCATCGCCGCAAATCTAGGTTCACTCAAGGCGCCGATGGTCGGGGAAAGTGGGCGCCGTGGCGGCGGCGTATTCGAGTTGCGCCGCGTCGGGCTGGAGGACGCGGAGTTTCTGTTCTACGGCTGGAACAAGGACATGGGGCGCAACAACACCCAATTGGTGGAAGTCAGGCGCGGTACGAACGCCAATATGCGCATCGCCGTCATTCGACGCATGGTGGCCATCATCCGCGAGCACGAAAAGGGCGACTTCGTGTGGGAGTCTCGACGCCTGAATCGCAACGTCAACCTGTCGGCGCGCGTGACCGATGCGGCCGAACTCGAAGCCTTTCTGATGACCGAGTTTTTTTGAGGGCGATGCGCGTCGCGGCCGGGCTTCAGGGTTTCTTGCCCATGCATTCCAGCGGCAAATACATGTTGGGTACGCTGGTGCGATTCTCGCCTTTCGCCTGCATCTTGTCGGGCACCTTCGCATTGCCGCAGACCCAGGCCGGCGGTACCACCGGCGCGTCTTCGACCACCGCCGGGCGCAGGCTCAGAACCTTGCCCTTGATCGCGCCGTTCACGCTATTGCCGAAGGTGATGTGGATGGCGCCGCCGGCCACCGTAACCGCGCTTACGTGATTGCCGACGATGCGCTCGGGCGTCGGCAGGCCAGCCTCGGCATTGTCGGCCGGGAAGGCCTGGAGCAGCGCCCAGGCAGCCGTGACCGGGCGCTTGGCCAGCTCCGCCAAGGGTAGTGACGCTTCGATCTGCTTGCGCACGATGCGGTCGAGGTAGGACGGCAGGGCCATCAGCGTGAGGATGGCGATCACGCCCATGACGACCGCCAGCTCGAGCAAGGTGAAGCCGCGCCCGCGAAGCCGCGTGCGGGGGCACAAGTGGGCGCGTGCCATGGAGGGGATGCGGGAACGCTTGGCGACGGGCATCGCGCGGTTTCAGGTGCGCATCAGGGTGGATTTGCCGAACAGGCTCTCGATCAGGTCCACCGCGAGCTCTGCGGTGCGGTTGCGCACATCGAGCGCCGGGTTGAGTTCCATGATGTCGAGCGAGGCCAGGCGCCCGCTGTCGGCGATCATTTCCATGCACAGCTGGGCTTCGCGGTAGGTCGGCCCGCCGCGCACACTGGTGGCGACGCCGGGGGCGATGTCGGCATCGAGAAAATCGACGTCCAGGCTCACATGCAGATGAGTCCCATCGCCCATGTCGTCGAGCGCCAGTTCCAGCGTGCGGCGCATGCCGTTCTCGTCGAT
>JAYVST010000087.1:0-12192 GCA_043775255.1 Burkholderiales bacterium | reverse complement strand
AACGCGGTGGCGCCGGGGCTGATTGCCTCCAGCGGCCTGGACACCTATGCCGAACCGTTCAAGAAATCGATCCGCGAGCGCCACAAGCAGATTCCGGCGGGCCGCTACGGCACTGAAAGCGAGGTGGCGGCGGCCATCGTGTTCCTGCTCTCGCCGGCGGCCGGTTTCATCTCCGGCACGGCGCTGCGCATCGACGGCGCGGTGCCGCATGCCAAGCGCATCTGGTCGAAAACCGGCAATGGCGGCCATACCGCGCCGTTCGACGGCTTTCACCTCGCCGCCTTTCCGGAGGTGTTGAAGCACCGCGAAGAACCGCAGGCATGGCAATAACGGAGACCGCATGCAATTCACCCAGGAACACGAAGAAATCAAGCGCACCCTGACGCGCTTCATCGATGCCGAAATCAACCCGCATGTGGATCGGTGGGAGGCCGAGGAAATCTTCCCCGCCCACGAACTGTTCAAGAAGCTCGGCGACCTTGGGCTTCTGGGCCTGACCAAGCCGGTCGAATACGGCGGTGCGGGGCTCGACTATTCCTATGCAGTGGCGATGACCGAGACACTGGGCCATATCGATTGCGGCGGCGTGCCGATGGCCATCGGCGTGCAGACCGACATGGCCACGCCGGCGCTGGCGCGCTTCGGTTCGCACGAGCTGAAAGAGGAATTCCTCAAGCCCGCCATCGCCGGGGACCATGTGGCGTGCATCGGCGTCTCCGAACCCGGCGCGGGCTCGGACGTGGCGTCGATCAAGACCAGCGCGAAGAAGGACGGCGACGACTACGTCATCAACGGCGGCAAGATGTGGATCACCAATTCGCTGCAGGCCGACTGGATGTGCCTGCTGGCCAACACGTCCGACGGCGCGCCGCACAAGAACAAGACGCTGATCGTGCTGCCGATGAAGACGCCTGGCGTCACGATTGCCAAGAAGATCCGCAAGATCGGCATGATGTCCTCCGACACCGGCCTGATCCACTTCGACGACGTGCGGGTGCCGCAGCGCTACCGCATCGGCGAAGAAGGCATGGGTTTCACCTACCAGATGATGCAGTTCCAGGAAGAGCGCCTGTGGGCGGCGGCGCGCACCGTCGGCGGCATGTCGCGCATTCTCAAGGAAACCATCGACTACATCCGCGAGCGCAAGATGTTTTCGCAGACCGTGCTCGATTTCCAATATGTGCAATACAAACTGGCCGAGATCAAGACCGACATCGAAGCCCTGCGCGCGCTCACCTACCGCGCCACCGAATTGTATGTGAGGGGCGAGGACGTCACCGAACTGGCCTCGATGGCCAAACTGATGAGCGGGCGCCTGTCGCGCACGGCGCCGGACGGCCTCCTGCAGTTCTGGGGCGGCATGGGCTACACCTGGGACAACCATGTGTCGCGCGCCTTCCGCGACGGCCGCTTGGGCTCCATCGGCGGCGGCGCCGACGAGGTGATGCTGGGCATCATCTGCAAGCTCATGGGCATCGCGACGCCGTGCAAATGAGCGCGTCGCCGTTTTTCCACGCCGAGCACGAGGCCTTTCGCGACACGGTGCGGCGTTTCGTGCGCGAAGAGATCGCACCGCATGCCGCCGATTGGGATGAGGCCGGAAGTTTTCCGCGCGCGCTCTACGGCAAGGCCGCCGCCGCCGGGTTGCTGGGCCTGGGCTATGCGGAGGAATTCGGCGGCTGCGCGTGGGAGGTGCAGCAGCACGCACCGGCGGCCGCGCGCCTGGCGATGCTGAAGAACTGCGCCACCCAGGCGATGCAGTTCTGCGCCGATAGCGCGGTGCAGATCTTAGGCGGCGCCGGCTTCATGCGCGGCTCGCGCGCCGAGCGCATTTACCGCGAAGTCAAGGTGATGATGATCGGTGGCGGCGCCGAAGAGATCATGAAAGACCTGGCGGCACGCCAGTTGGGGTATTGAGCCGAAGCCACCCGCTATGCCCGCACCACCGGCCGCCGCTGTACGAGGCATTGACTTGATGCGCCTCAAATCGATACGATATTGCGTCCGCTAGAATCAGGCCACAGACAACCCGAACCGGAGCCGCACATGAAAATCCTGGTCGCCGTAGACGGCAGCCTCTACACCAAGCATGCGATGGCCTACCTGATCGAACATATCAACATGTTCGGCCAGGACTCCTCGGTCACGCTGATCAATGTGCATGCGCCGATTCCACGCCATGCGGCGGCGCACCTCGGGCGTGAAACCGTGCAGGCGTACTACGGCGACGAGGCGGAAAAATGCCTCAAGGGCGCGCGCGCGGCGCTCAAGAAAGCCGGCATTCCCGCCAGCGACACCTGGAAAGTGGGCGACCCGGGCGACGAGATTTCGGTGCTGGCCGAGAAAGGCAAGTTCGATCTGGTGATCATGGGCTCGCACGGCCATGGCCTGTTCAAGAATCTGGTGCTGGGCTCGGTGGCCACCAAGGTGCTGGCCGGCTGCAAGGTGCCGGTGCTGCTGGTGCGTTGAACCGGCACGCGCCGCAGTTTCTCGACGCGCGGCAACCCTGCGACAGCGGAAAGACAAAGCGACAAGCCTTGGCCAGGGCCAGGGCCAGGGCGAAGACGCGCATCTCCCCGCAGCGTCGGCACAGCAGTGACCGGAACTACCGGGTAATGCGGGCCGCTGCCGACCTGTTCAGCATGGGCGCGGCGGCGCGAAACGGCGCAAGCTGCGCCTGGGTGCCGGCAATGGTGCCCGGGGCCGGCCCCAGGGTCTGACCGGTGACCGGGAACGGGGCTGCCTGGAAAATCGTCTGGCGCGATCCACGCGAGATCACCGGCGCGGGATAGATCGCGTAGGGATTGACACCGCCGCCGGCGGTGTCGCAATCGACGCGCCGCTCGCGCAGGCATTGTTCACGTGCAAACCGGCGCCGCTCGTCGTCGGCGCTTGTGGCCTGTCCTGCCAGCGCGAGTTGATGGCGATACTGCTCATGGCGCATCTGTTCGGCTTCGCGGCGCTGGCGCATGCTCTCGACTTCGCGCATGTCGCGCGCCAGTTCACGCGTACGCTGTTCGCGCCAGTAGCGGGTCTCCTCGTCCACGCCCGAACCCGCCTGCGTCAGCGCCGGCCCGGCATTGATTGCGGTGAGGCCGCGTGCTTCGGGCGGCGGGGCGTTCGAATAGTTGACCACGCCGCGCTGATCGGTCCATTTGTAGATGGTGCCGGCGTGCGCTTGTGACATGCCGGACAGCGCTGCCAGAAGCGTGAATGCTGCGAGTCTGCTGCAAGTCATGGCAACCTCCGTTCGGCAGGACTGCGTCGACATCATAACGCTCTTCGAACGCCGCCGGTGGACACGTTCACCGGCCTGCGCGGACCTTCACGGGCGGATAGCGCCTGGGCGGCCCAAACCCCAAGCGCAGTTCGGCGAGATAGTCGAATCCCGCGATCGCGCGCGGCCCGTACCATGAGGTCATCTCGCCGTCGATCAGACTTACGTAGTGGCCCCCCGTCAGGGACGCAATTTCCTCGACATGGCGCGGCGCAAAGCTGTACGGCTCGGTGGAGAGAAGAATCCGGTCAACCTGCGGCGCAAGCCGAGCGACATCGACTTCGGGATAGCGCAGGTCAGCTTCCACAGGCACGGTGTCCCAGCCCACTGCGGCCAGGGTGCGCGAAATGTAGGTGTCGCGCGCAATGCTCATCCAGGGGTCTTTCCAGATCAGGTAAAGCACGCGCTCGCGCGGCAAGGCGCCGCAGCGCGCGCGCGCACGGGCCAATGCCGCCTCAAGCTTCGCACACAGGGACTCCGCTTCTGCCTCCCGATCGAAAATGCCGCCCAGCAAACGATACAGGTCCGGGTTGTCCTCCGGCGCCTTCGGGTGGGTCACGATAACACTCGGCACGAACGTCGCAATCCGGTCGGCCACGGGCTTGTCGTTTTCATCGATGTTGACGATCACGTGGGTCGGCCGCAGCGCGCGCAGGCGCTCCAGATTGACGTCTTTGGTGCCGCCCACCTTGGGTACCGCGTCGAGCGCCGCGCGTGGATGGATGCAAAAGCCGGTGCGCGCGACCAACTGCCCGGTCAGGCCCAGCGCGCATACCAGCTCGGTGATCGAAGGCACCAGGCTGGCGATGCGCGCCTCGGCGCCGGCCCTGCCGTGCGCGGCGCCGACGGCATCGAGGAAAACCGGCGGCTTGTCGCTCATGGCGCCGGAACGGCAGGTCTTGGTCGACGCACTGAAACCGTGCGCGAACCGCGCCATAGCTGGTCGGGCTGAGGCCCGCCCAGGTGCCGATACAGCCGATCAACACGGCCGGACCCGCCACCATGCCCGGCCGGTTCGGCGCTTCCGGCCCGGCAACCATTCCGGGCAAAAAAGACCCGCCCGACGATACGCCGCCGCCGCCGAAGTACGTAGGCCGGTTGCGCTGACCCACGCGCAGCGGCGTTCACGTCTTCTGCCCCTGCGCAGCACGCGGCTTGCGCGCCTTGCTGGCAAAGGCGCGGTCCACCAGGGCATTCGGCACCAGGCGCAGCAAACGCGCAACGATTGCCATCTGCCAGGGCACGACGGCGTAGCTGCTGCCACGGTCGATGATGCGGCGCATGCGCTGCGCCGCGTCGTTGGCCTCGAGAAGAAACGGCATCTTGTACGGATTCTTCGCCGTCAGCGGCGTGCGGATGTAGCCCGGCAGGATACTCACCACGCGGATGCCGTACGGACGCATCTCGCCGCGCAACGCCTCCAGATAGGTGATGGCGGCGGACTTCGAGGCGCAGTAGCCGCCCGAACCCTGCACTCCGCGGATGCCGGCCACGCTGGCGATGCCCACCAGCTTGCCGCTACCGCGTGCGCGCATCGCCGCGATGAAGGGCGCGAAGGTGGCGAACATGCCTACCACGTTGACGCGAAAGATCTTCTCGAACGCTTCCAGGTCTTCGGCGTATTCGGTCAGGGTGCCGGCGGAAATGCCGGCATTGGCGATGACGATGTCGGGCGCCCCGAAGCGGGCGATGAAGTCGGCGGCAGCGGCGGCAAGCGCCACATGGTCGGTGACGTCGAGCGGGTAGACCACGATGGTTCCCGGCAAGGTCGCAGCCACCGCTTCGAGTTCTGTGCGCCGGCGCGCGGTGATGGCGATGATATTGCCCTCGGCGGCGTAGGCGCGCGCGAGTTCCGCGCCCAGCCCGCCCGAGGCTCCCGTGATGAATAGTGTATGTGTCATGCGCGATAAAATAGCACGCGCCTCACCGACGGCAACCGATACCGTTGCGGGCTCTGCGCGCCGCGCATGATTGCCCACCTCCTTGCCCTCCGCCTTGCCCTCCGCCTATCTCACCCTCCTGGTCACTACCGCCATCCAGGCCTTGGTCGCGCTGGGTTCGGCGGCGGTGCCGGTGCTGGCGCCGGCGGCCGCGAAGGAACTGGGCTTCGAGACTTCGCTGGTGGGCTTTTTCGTCGGCGCGATGTACATCGGCGCGTCGTTCAGCGCGCTCGTGGCTGGTGGTCTGGTGTTGCGCTACGGCTCGATCCGCATTTCACAGGTCTGCCTGGTGCTGGGCGCGGCCGCCATGCTGCTCCTGACAGTGGCGCCCCTGGCCGCCGCGCCCTTCGTCGCCATTCTGCTAGGCGCAAGTTACGGGCCGATCACCCCGGCGTCGTCGCATGTGCTCGCGCGCACCACGCCGCCGCACATGATGGGCCTGATGTTTTCGATCAAGCAGACCGGTGTGCCCATGGGCGCCGCCCTGGCCGGGTTGATCGTGCCACCGCTCACGCTCGGATTCGGCTGGCGCAGCGCCGCGCTGGTGGTCGCCGCGCTGTGCCTGGGCATGGCATGCGTAGCCCAGATATCGCGGCGCGAACTCGACGCCGACCGCGATCCGCGGCGCCGGCTGGCCTGGCGCAGCCTGGCCCTGCCGTTCCGGCTCATCTTCGCCAATCCGGCGCTGGTACGCAACGTCGCGACCGCGCTGGCCTACGCTGGCCTGCAGATTTCGTTCTTCACCTACATCGTGGTCTACCTCACCCACGACTTCGGCCTCACCCTGGTGGCGGCCGGCCTGGCGCTTTCGCTGGCGAACCTGGGCGGCATCGGCGGGCGGATTTTCTGGGGCTGGATCGCCGACCGTAGCCGCGCCCCGCGCATGGTGCTCGGTCTGCTCGGCCTGGCGATGGCTTGCGCCGCGATCACCACCGCCAGTTTCGGCGCAGGATGGCCCTACCCGGTCATGCTCGCTGTATGCATCGCCTTCGGCATCACCGCCGTCGGCTGGAACGGGGTCATGATCTCGGAAATGGCGCGCCTGGCGCCTCCCGGCATGGCCGGCGTGGTCTCGGGCGGCACCACTTTCATGATGTTTTTCGGCGTCGTGTTCTATCCGCCGCTATTCTCGTTGCTGCACAGCGGGTTTGACAGCTATCGCCTGCCGTTCGCGCTGTTCGCCGCGCCGGCGCTGATCATGGGCATGGTGCAGCTTGTCTACGCGCGGCGCAGGTAGTGCAGCGCGACACCGCTATTTCGCCAGGCCGGCCTCGCGCAAATAGCGCAGCACGCCGGGATGCAGCAGGTCGACCCGCGGCGCTGCCATCGCCGTGTTGGCCAGCGTGGTCTCCGCCGCCTGCGGCAGGCGCTGCGCCAGCGTGGTTTCGCCTTTATGCAAGGCGCGGGCGAGGCTGTAGCCTAGCTCTTCGGGCAGCGAGGTTCGCGCCAGCACGAAGCTCCATGAGCCGACCGAACGCAAGGCTTCCGGCTGGTTCGGATAGGTGCCGGCCGGCAGCGTGATCGGCTTGAGGAAGGCATGCCTGGCGACGATGCGCGCGATCTCGTCGGGGGCAGGCGCGATGAAGCGGGCGTCGCCGCCCTTCATCAGATTGGTGAAGCCGGGCCAGCCCGCCCCGCCGCCCCACAGCGCCGCCGCGCGGCCGTCGCGCACCATGTCGGGCCCGTCGCCGGCGCGCTCGAGCAGGATCGCCTTGAAATCCTTCTGCTGGTCCAGCCCAACGCCATCGAGGACATAGCGCGCAAGAATGACCAGCCCCGAGCCGGCGGCGCCGAACGCCACCGGCAATCCGCGCAGATCGGCGATGCTGCGGTACACGCTGTCCTTCCGGACGATGAAAAAGCCCGGCGACGAGTACATCGCGGCGATGATCTTCATGTCGGCCGGCGGCCGACCGATGCCGGCAAAGGCCTCGTAAGCCGCCTCCCCCTGCACCAGTGCGATGTCGATGGCGCCGCTTTCAAGCAGCGGAATGTTCTCGGCGCTGCCCTTGGTATTGCGCGTTTGCAGCAAAAGGGTGCGATCGGTCTCGTTGATCACCGCCGCAAACGCGTCGCCGTACACCGGGAAGCCGCCGCCGGGCGTGGCGGTGGCAAGGCTTACGCGGGTCTTGTCCTGCGCCGCCAAAGACGGCGCCATGGCCAGCAAAGCGATGGGGAGCAGCAGGCGGGCAGTCTTGCAGTGCGTGGTCATGGGTCGGTCTTTCGGTCAGGTCGGTGGCTACTGTATCGTACCGGCGAGCGCGCGCTACGCCACGACCGCCACGACTGCCACGACTGCCACGAGCGCCACGAGCGCCACGACCGCCAGAAGCGTCACAACGAGGAACCCACATGAAGATCACCGCCATCCGCGAAGTCGCCGTCCCCCTCAATTCCACGCTGCGCAACGCCGTGTTCGACTTCAGCGAAATGACCACCTCTGTGGTGGCCGTGATCACCGATGTGATGCGCGCCGGGAAGCCCGTGGTCGGCTATGCCTTCAACTCTACCGGCCGCTACGCCTGCGGCGCGCAAATGCGCGAACGCCTGATCCCGCGCATCATGAAGGCGGCGCCTGAATCCCTGCAGGACACCACCGGCAACAACCTCGACCCCGCGAAAATCCTGGCCTGCATGATGCAGCGCGAGAAGCCCGGCGGACACACCGAGCGTTCGGTGGCCGTCGGCGCCATCGAAGTCGCCGTGTGGGACGCGGTGGCCAAGATCGAAGATCGGCCGCTGCATGCGGTGCTGGCCGACCGCTTCAACGACGGCCGGGTCGCCGACCGGATCTCCTGCTATGTCGGCGGCGGCTGGTATGCGCCAGGCAAGGGCATTGCCGAACTCGTAGACGAAATCCGCTCGCGCATGGACCAGGGCTACACCACCATGAAGGTGAAGGTCGGCGGCGCGCCCATCGCGGAGGACCTGGCCCGTATCGAAGCCTCGATTGAGGTGATCGGCGGCGGCGACTTCCTCGCCGTGGATGCCAATGCCGGCTTCCAACGCGAACGCGCCCTGGCCTATGCAAGCGCGCTCGCCCCCTACAAACTGCGCTGGTTTGAAGAACCGACCGACCCGCTCGACTACGCCCTGATGGCAGAGCTTGCCGCGCTCTACCCCGCGCCGATCGCCACCGGCGAAAACCTGTTTTCGACCCAGGACGTGCAAAACCTGGTGCGCTTCGGCGGCCTGCGTCCGGCCGGCGACATCATCCAGATCGACGTGCCGCAGTCCTACGGCATCGTCCAGTTTTCGCGCACGCTCGCCATGCTCAAGGATCACGGTTGGGCGCGCCGTTCGATCTTCCCGCACGGCGGCAACCAGATGACGCTGGCCATCGTCGCGGGTTTCGGACTCGGCGGCTGTGAGGCCTATCCCGGCGTCTTTGGCGTTTTCGCCGGCTTTGCCGACGACGCGCGGGTGGAGAACGGCATGATTCGTCTTTCGGATCGGCCGGGTATCGGGTTCGAAGGGCAGAACGAGCTATACGCGGTCATGGGTTCGCTAGCCTGACCGGTTCGTCAACCTGTCTTGCAAAGCGCCGGACCACACGGCCGTCACATGAAACGCCGGTCTGCGCGGCCTTCGGTCACTTGCGCAGGCGGCGCATCCATCAGTTGAATTCCAGCCATTGGCGCTTTCGATGGCCCGTCAAAATGACGCGCATTGCCCGCTGCGATCGGGCAGTCGTCTGCTAAGCTTGCCCGCATTGAATGCGGTTCGATTCAAGGATTCATGGACTGCATGCTTCTTCCAGCGAGCAGGTTTTCGCCGGGCAGATGGTGTCCGAATCGAAGCCCGCATCCTGTGACGCCGGCCTGACCCAGGCACGACGCGCCGGTCAATGATGAAGGATGGTCTGATGGCATTTCACTCCGCGCTCACCGAGATCGACAGCAACGTTCTGGTTGAAACCGAGCATCTAGGCTCCAACAACGCCATCATCGTCACGCGCGACGGCGTGGTGCTGGTCGATTCTCCGCACCGGCCGACCGATGCCATGCGCTGGCGTCGCATCGTCGAGGGTTGCGGCAAGGTGGCCTACCTGATCAACACCGACCATCACATCGACCATACGATGGGTAATTTTTTCCTGCCCGGAACGGTCGTTTCGCACGAGGTGACGCGCGAACGCCTGCTCGAAGGGGCGCCGACGCAGGAGTACATCGACGATCTGCTCGACGTGATCGATCCGGCCGGCAAGATGTACATGGAAGGCTACGCCGTGCGCGTGCCCACTCTCACCTACAGCAAGAGCATGACGCTGCACCAGAGCGGGCTCGATTTCGTCCTCACCCATTTTCGTGGCCACACCACCAACAGCACGATGGTGCATCTGCCGCAGCAGCGCATCGTTTTCAGCGGCGACCTGGTGTGCGAAGCGGGCCTGCCCGCCTTCATCGACGCCGACACCTTCGCCTGGATCGAGACGGTCAAGCACATCGAAGCAATGGACGTGCGCCATATCGTGCCGGGCCACGGCAAGGTGTGCAGCATCGCCGAAGCCACGCGCTTCCGCCGCCAGATGGAAGACTTGGTCGGCGCCGTCGAACAGCGCATGAACCTGGGCGACACCCGCGCGGAGATCGCCGATACGGTCACCTTCGAGGACCGCATCCACGTGGCCATGGGCGGCAGCCCCGGCTATCCAGCGCACCTGATCGACTACTTCATGAAGCGCAGCATCGAGACCATCCACGACCAGATTCTGCGCCGCCGCGAATCCGCGACCGCGTAGCGGCCGCGCGCGCTCCGCGTGTTTCGCGTCAAGTGGCTGACAGACAAGGGAAACAAGGCGCCACCATGGAATTGCTAAAAGACGTCCGCGTCATCGATCTGACAAGCGTCCTCTCGGGCCCTTTTTGCACCTTTCAACTGGCGCAGCTCGGCGCCGATGTCATCAAGATCGAGATGCCCGAAACCGGCGATCTCGCGCGCCAGCTGGGTGCGGTTCCGGCGCTCAACCAGTGCTTGATGGGCACCTCGTTTCTGGCCCAGAACGCCGGCAAGCGATCCGTCACCGTCAATCTCAAAAGCGAAGACGGCAAGGACATCGTGCGCCGGCTGGTCGCCGCAGCCGACGTAGTCGTCGAGAACTTCAGGCCCGGCGTGATGGAGCGGCTGGGCCTGGGCTACGCCGATCTGGCGCGGATCAAGCCGGACCTGGTCTACTGCGCGATTTCCGGCTTCGGCGGCGACGGCCCGCTGCGCGACCGTCCGGCCTACGACCAGATCGTCCAGGGCATGTCCGGCCTGATGAGCGTGACCGGCGACCGCAATTCCGCGCCCTTGCGGGTTGGCTACCCGGCGGCCGATACCAGCGGCGGCATCAATGCCGCGTTCGCCATTGCCGCCGCGCTCTTCAAGCGCGAGCGCACCGGCATGGGGGAGCGGATCGACGTCTCCATGTTGGAAGCCACCATCGGCGCGATGGCCTGGGTCGTATCCAATCTGCTGATCGGCGGTGTCGCACCCGAACCGGTCGGCAACGAGAATATGACGGCCAGCCCGTCCGGCGCCTTCAAAACCGGCCTAGGCCTGATCAACATCGCGGCGAATTCGCAAACCGACTACGTGACGCTGTGCGAGCTGATCGGCCGGGCGGACCTGGCCACCGATCAGCGCTATGTCGACCGCGAAGACCGGATGCGCCGCCGGCCCGAGTTGCGCGTCGAGGTGGAGCGTGCCTTGGCGGCCAAGTCTGCGGCGGAATGGGTGGCGCTTTTCACCGCCCACGGCGTGGCCGCCGGCGAGGTGCTTTCGGTCGCGCAGATCATGGCCCACCCGCAAATGGCGGCGCGCGGCTTCGTCAAGGACCTGCCGGGCGTCCCCGGCGCGAGCGACCCTTTGCAGGTGCTGCGTCCGGCGTTCCGCTTGGCCAGCGGCGATCCTGCGCCGCGGACGGCGCCGCCGGCCCTCGGCGCCGACACCGACGCCGTCCTCGAAGAACTGGGCTTCGCGCCGGAACGGATCGCAGCCTTGCGTCAGGCCGGCGCGGTGTAGCGGAGCATCCGGATGGAACCATCTGGACCTTGCGCTGCGCCCGGAAAGTTCGCCTTGACCGTGTCGATAGCCCGCCCGCGAGCATCCATCCAAGTCCAAAAAGCTACAAACATGCAAGGCACGCCATGACCGCAGCGCCGATCGAATGCATACCCGTGATCGATCTCACGCCGGCTCTGGGCGGTGCGGCGGCGGGTTGGGGCGCGGCCGCGGGCAGGCGCGCGGTCGCAGCGCAACTCGGCGACGCCTGCCGCAGGCTCGGCGCCTTCATGATCACCGGCCACGGCGTGGCGCCAGCGCCGATTGCCGAACTGCTCGCACTGTCGGCGCAATTCTTCGACCA
The DNA here is from genome assembly GCA_043775255.1 of Burkholderiales bacterium. Classification (GTDB taxonomy): domain Bacteria; phylum Pseudomonadota; class Gammaproteobacteria; order Burkholderiales; family JAEUOS01; genus JAEUOS01. The sequence continues at coordinate 626 of JAYVST010000087.1, read as the reverse complement.
GCCGCTTGCAGAGAAGATGCGCTGGGTGCCCCCAGCGCGCGATGTCTTTCGCGGCTACAGCCGCTTGGCCTCAGAGGCGGTTTCCTACACCGTCGGCGCCGAGTCGCCGCCCGACCTGCGCGAGTACTTTTCCATCAACCGCCTCGACCGTCCGGGTGACGCCGCCTACTACGGCACGCCGGCGGCGGGCAAGCTGTTCCATCCGAACATCTGGCCCGATCGGCCATCACGGTTTGAGGCCGCCTTTAGCGCACACTGTCGGCGCATGGAGCAAGTCGCCCTCGACCTGATGCGCCTGCTCGCGCTCGACCTCGACTTAGCCGAGACCTTCTTCGACGACAAGATCGACCGCCATTTCAGCAACAGTCTGACCGTCGATTATCCGGCACAGGCCCAGGCGCCGGAACCCGGGCAACTGCGCATCGGCGCCCATACCGACTATGGCAGCATCACCCTTCTGCATCAGACCGCAGCGGCGGGTGGTCTGCAGGTACAGCGGCCGGACGGCGCCTGGCTGGACGTGGCCTCTCTGGATGGCGCCTTCGTCGTCAATGTCGGGGACCTCCTGACACGCTGGACCAATGACCGCTACATCTCGCCGCTGCACCGCGTGGTCAACCCGCCGC
>JAYVST010000086.1:0-10450 GCA_043775255.1 Burkholderiales bacterium | reverse complement strand
GCCGGCGCGAGCGCAGGCGCGCCACGCCGGGGCCGGATTGCGGTAATCTTTCAGACATGGCGCAAGACGACGAACTGTTCAAGACCACGCGCATGGGTTCGCTGCGCGGCGCGAATCCGACCTATCTGGCCGGGCAGGCGGTTTTTCTGCAGCGCGACGTGCAGGGATTCGCCAAGGGCGCGGTCGCCAAGATCGTGTCGGTACAAGCCATACGGCCCGGCGAACACCGCTACCTTCTCCTGATCGGCGCCGAGAAGTTCTGGGCCTTCGAGGCCGACCTGCGCCCCACGCCGCCGGGCGAGGCGCCCCTTGTCACCGGGCCGGAGGGCGACATGTCGATCACCCAGCGCCTGCAGTCGATGAGCCTGTCGCAGCGCATGGCCACCCTGGGTGTGGGCGAAACCCGCCGCCTCAACGACCTTTCCGCCACCCGGCGCATGCACACGCTGACCCCGGAAGAGCGCATGCAGGAAATGCTCAAGACCAACCGCCTGAAAACCCTTGCGCCCGACGAGGACAACGGCGCAGTCGCGCCGCCGGCTGCGGCGCCCGCGCCGCCCAAGCCCTGATCGCACGCTAATGCCCGCCCCGTGCGCGGGCGGCTTGGGCCAGGATTCCGCGCAGGATATTGATTTCCTCATGCTCCAGACGAGCGCGGGCGGTCAGGCGCCTGAGCCGCGCCATCAGGCGCTTGGGGTTGGCCGGATCATGGAAGCCGATCGCGGTCAACGCGGCTTCGGCGTGCGCCAACAATGCCTCGACTTCACCCCGTGTGGCGGGCCGATCGAGGTCGCCTGCGGGCGGCGGTATGGCGCTCGCCAGCGCCATGCGCATTTCATAGCAGAACACCTGGACTGCCGCGGCCAAGTTGAGCGACGAATAGTCGGGATTGGCCGGGACGTGCGCCAACAGGTCGCAGCGACGCAATTGCTCATTCGACAGCCCGGAAGTCTCGTTGCCGAATACCAGGGCCACCGGGCCGTGCGCTGCGGCTCGCGCCAGATCGACAGCCGCCGTGCGCGCGTCCACGGTGGGCGGACCGAGTTCGCGACTGCGTGCGGTTGCGGCCACCGCGCGGTTGCAATCGGCCAGCGCGTGATCGAGCACGGCAACGATGGTGACAGCGGCCAGAACGTCGTCTGCGCCGCTGGCCATCGCGCGCGCGGTGTCGTCAATGACGCAGCGCGGTGCGACCAGAACCAGGCGTGCCAGGCCCATGGTTTTCATGGCGCGGGCGGCGGCGCCGACGTTGCCCGGATGGCTGGTCTCGACCAAGACCACGCGTACTTGCGCCAGGGAATCATGTGGGTGGGTCATGCTCGGATAAAATGATGGGTTCCGCAGTCGAAAAGGCCGCTTGCGCCGCCAGCCGTCAATAATGCATCCAATGCTCAACATCGCGGTGAAAGCCGCGCGCAAGGCCGGCCAGATCATCAATCGCGCTTCGCGCGACCTCGATGTTCTCAAGGTCGAAACCAAGCGCCAGAACGACTTCGTCACCGAGGTCGACCGCAGCGCCGAAGCCGCCGTGATCGGTGTGCTGCGCGAAGCCTACCCGAACCATTCCATCCTGGCAGAGGAGTCCGGCCTGTCCAAGGGTTCGCAGGATGAATTCACCTGGATCATCGATCCGCTCGACGGCACCACCAACTTCATCCATGGCGTGCCGCAGTTCGCGGTTTCCATCGGATTGCGACACAAGGGCGTGATGACGCAAGGCGTGGTCTATGACCCGGCCAAAAACGAGTTATTCACCGCCACCCGCGGCGCGGGCGCTTTCATGAACGACAAGCGCCTGCGCGTCGCGCGCCGCGACCGCATCGCCGACGCGCTGATAGGCACCGGATTCCCGTTCTCCAAGATCGACCTGCTGGAGCGCTACATCGCCATGTTTCGCAAGGTCACCCTCAACTGCGCCGGTATCCGCCGGCCCGGCGCGGCCGCGCTCGACCTGGCTTACGTCGCCGCAGGCCGCTTCGATGGCTTCTGGGAAATGGGATTGTCGCCCTGGGATTTGGCCGCCGGCAGCCTGCTGGTCTCCGAGGCGGGCGGCCTGGTCGGAGACTTCGCCGGCGAAAGCGGCTACTTCGAAAGTGGCGAAATCGTCGCCGCCAGCCCGAAGGTATTCGCCCAATTGCTGGGCTTGATCAACAGCGTCTGAGCACGCCTTGTCGCTGCGCTCGCTTTTCGGCTTCGGCTCCGGCAACGCGGCCAGGCTGCGGGAGACCGAGGGCCTGCTCGAGGCAGGCATCGCCGCATTCGAGGCGGGTGACATGGCGACGGCTGAACAAGCGTTTGCCGCCGCGCTGGAGCGAAAACCGGATCATCCGCGCGCGCTCAACCTGATGGGCGTGGTGCGGCTGGCCGCGGGGCAAACGGAAGCCGCAGAAACCCTGTTCCGACGCGCCATTGCCGCGGATCCCGCTCCCCACCTGCCATGGTTCAACCTGGGCAATGCGCTGGTGGCGCAAACCCGGGTGGCGGATGCCGCGAGCGCCTTCGAGTCAGCCGCGACGCGCGCTCCCGACCATTTTCCCAGTTGGTTCAATCTCGGGCGCGCACGCGCCGAACAGGGCGACATCGACGCCGCCATCGCCGCGTGCACGCGCTGCGCCGAACTCAACCCGCAGGACCCCGCCACTCTTGTGGAACTTGGGATGTTGCGTTTCCGCAAAGGCAATGCAAACCTGCTGAGCGAGGAATTCGATGCCGCCATCGAACTATTGCGACGCGCGCTCGCAGATCCGGCGACACCGCCGGCGACCATCCACAATGCAAAGCTGTTCCTCGGCGAGGCGCTGTCGAAGCGAGGACGGTATGCCGAAGCGCTCGAATTGTTCCGCGCGGCTTACATCGAATCGCCCGACGATCTCGACGCCAACATCAACCTCGCCAATTGCTTGAACATGATGGGCCGCATTCGCGATGCCGCCCCGCACTACGAAAAAGTAGTGCGGCTTTATCCGGCGCACCTGCCGGCGGTCTCCTCGGCCATCAGCACGGCCGACTACGCGGACCACTTCGATGCGGCACAAAACGCCCGCTGGCGAATCGACCAGATGCGCCTGTTCCACGATCCGCGCCGCCACCTTGCCTGGCCAAACAGTCGCGACCCCGCGCGCCGCCTGCGCCTGGGCTATGTCTCGCCCGACTTTCGCGAACACGTGGCGATGACCCTGATGGAAGGCGTGCTGCGCCACCATGACCACAACGCCTTTGAGATCCATGTGTACGACGCCACCTCGTTGCGCGACGCGCGCAATCGCGCCTTGCGCCCGCTCGCGGAGCACTGGCACGAGATCGACACCCTGGGTACCGACGACGCCACGCGCCTGGTGCGAGGCCACGGCATCGATGTACTGGTGGACCTGGCAGGGCACACCGCCGGCAACCGCCTGATGCTGTTCGCCCGCAAGCCGGCGCCGGTGCAGGCCACCTGGCTTGCCTACCCGGGGTCTACCGGCTTGCCCGAGGTCGACTACATCGTCAGCGATCCGCGCACCACGCCGCTGGACTGCGACAGCCTTTACGGAGAGGCGGTCTGGCGCCTGCCCGATACCCGCTTCTGCTTCATGCCGCCTGCGGCCAGCCCGGAACCGCGCCTGCCGCCGCTCGGCCGGGCACTCACCTTCGGCTGCTTCAACAACCCGTCCAAGCTCAACGATACGGTGTTGCGCCTGTGGAAACGCATTCTCGACCGACTGCCGGAGGCGCGCCTGCTCATCAAGTACGCAGCCATCGACGACCCGGCCGCGCGCGCTTGGCTGGCCGCTGATATCGAGGCCGCCGGCATCGCGCAGTCGCGTATTGAAATGCGCGGCTGGACCCACTACATCGACGCCCTCGACCAGTACGCCGACGTACACGTCGCGCTCGATCCGTTTCCGTTCTGCGGCGGCCTGACCTCGCTCGATGCGCTCTGGATGGGCGTGCCGGTGGTCACGCTCGCGCAACGTCAGATGGCCGGCCGGCAGACCGCCGCCTTCCTCGGCACCATCGGCGCAGCGGAGCTGATCGCACGCGATGAAGACGCCTACGTCAACATCGCGGTCGAACTGATGGTTTCGCAAGAGCGCATTGCGGGCTACCGCGCGTCGTTGCGTCCGGCAATGCAGGCCTCGCCTTTGTTCGACTATGCCGGCTTCACCCGCAACCTCGAATCGGCATGGCGCGGCATGTGGCGGCGCTGGTGCGCGCAGGCGCCGCCAGGAGCATGAAGAAGCTCGGCAGAACTACGCGCTTGGTCGATCACTGGCCGATGCCCCGACTCTGGCAGCAACAGCCGTCGCCGGACACGACCACAGAGGCATGCGGCCAATCCATGGCAACAGGGCAAGCATGGCCGATGCGTCCGTCTAAAATGCGTCGATGAAATCCGCTCCCGCGCTCTCGGTGGTGGCCGCCGGCCACACGCCGATGATGCAGCAGTACCTGACCATCAAGGCCGAACACCCGACAACCCTGGTGTTCTACCGCATGGGCGACTTCTACGAGTTGTTCTACGACGACGCCGAGAAGGCCGCGCGCCTGCTCGGCATCACCCTGACCTCGCGCGGCATGTCTGCGGGCACGCCGGTGAAGATGGCCGGAGTGCCGGTCCATTCGCTCGAGCAGTATCTGGCGCGGCTGGTGAAGCTGGGCGAATCGGTCGCGATCTGCGAGCAGATCGGCGACCCTGCCACTTCCAAGGGGCCGGTCGAGCGCAAGGTTTTGCGCGTGGTGACGCCGGGCACGATCACCGACACCGCTTTGTTGCCGGAGAAGTCAGACGCGCTCCTGATGGCGATCCTGCCGGACAAGCTGGGCGCGGGCGCCGCCGTGCGCGCCTACGGACTGGCCTGGCTCAACGTCGCCACCGGGGAACTCATCGTCGCCGAGATTGCCCCGGCGCGACTTGCGCAGGAGCTGGAGCGAGTGCGCCCGGCCGAGTTGCTGGTGCCGGACGGCGCTGCCTTCGCCCTGGGCGCTGGAAGCGGCGACAACATCACCCGCACCACGCAGAACGACTGGAATTTCGACCATCGCGCCGGCGAAAAGTTGTTGCTGGACCAGTTTGGCGTCGCCACCTTAGACGGATTCGGTTGTGCCGGGTTCTCGCTGGCTTTCGGCGCGGCCGGCGCCCTGCTGCGTTACGCGCAGGCCACCCAGGGCCAGGCCTTGGCCCACGTGCAGGGCATGAGTGCCGAAAGCGGCGACGAATACCTCACCCTCGACGCGGTGACGCGACGCAACCTGGAGATCACCGAGACCCTGCGCGGCGCGCCCGCCCCCACCCTGTTCGCGACGCTCGACACCTGCATCACCTCGATGGGCAGCCGCACGCTGGCGCGCTGGCTGCACCACCCGCGCCGTGCCGCCGCAGTGGCGCAGGCACGCCAGCAAGCCATCGCCGCCCTCTTGGCCGGCGGGCGCGGCTTCAACGCGGTGCGCACCCATTTGCGCACGGTGTCGGACATCGAGCGCATCGCCGCGCGCGTGGCGCTAGCCTCGGTACGGCCGCGCGAACTGGCGGGCCTGCGCGAATCGCTGGCCGCCCTGCCCGCGATCGGCGCCGCCCTGCCCGCAGAAGATCCGACCTGCGCCGAAATCGCCACCGATCTTGCCGTGCCGGAAGGCCTCACCGCCCTGCTGGCTGCGGTGCTGCACGCGGAACCCGCCGCGCGCGTAATCGATGGCGGCGTCATCGCAGCCGACTTCGATGCCGAGCTCGATGAATTGCGCTCGCTCACCACCAACGCCGGGGAATTCCTGGTCGCACTGGAGGCGCGCGAACGCGAGCGCACCGGCATTCCCAACCTGCGCGTCGAATACAACCGCGTGCACGGCTACTACATCGAAGTCACCAACAGCCACGGCCACAAGATTCCGGACGACTACCGGCGGCGCCAGACCCTTAAAAACGCCGAGCGCTACATCACGCCGGAACTCAAGACTTTCGAAGACCGCGCCCTGTCCGCCGAGGCGCGTGCCCTGGCGCGCGAAAAAGCCCTCTACGAAAAGCTGCTCGAAGACTTGAAGCCCCATGTAGGCGCGATCCAGCGCGCCGCCCGCGCAGTGGCGCGTAGCGATGCGATCGCCTGCCTGGCCGAGCGCGCCTATGTGCTCGACTGGGTCGCTCCCTTATTGAACGACACGCCCGGCCTCGAGATTGACGCCGGACGTCATCCAGTGGTGGCCGGGCAGGTGGCCGATTTCGTGCCCAACGACGTTCGCATGGGTCCGCAAAGGAGCCTCCTCATCATCACCGGCCCGAACATGGGCGGCAAATCGACCTACATGCGCCAGGTGGCGCTGTTGACGCTCTTGGCGTATGCCGGCAGCTTCGTACCGGCCAAGGCCGCGCGCTTCGGCCCGGTCGACCGCATCTTCACCCGCATCGGCGCGGCCGACGATCTGGCGCAGGGCCGCTCCACCTTCATGGTCGAGATGACCGAGTCCGCCGCCATCCTCAATGCCGCCACGCCGACGAGCCTGGTGCTGATGGACGAAGTCGGGCGCGGCACCTCCACCTTCGACGGCCTGGCGCTGGCCTGGGCGATCGCGCGCCGCCTGGTTGAAACCAACCGCAGCATGACGTTGTTCGCCACCCACTACTTCGAACTGACGCAGCTCGACCGCGAGTACCCCGCAGTAGCCAACGTACACCTGGCCGCCGCCGAACATGATGGCGGTGTCGTCTTCCTGCATGAAGTGCGGGACGGCCCGGCCAGTCAGAGCTACGGCCTGCAGGTGGCGCAACTGGCCGGCGTGCCGGCCCAGGTGATACGCGCCGCGCGCCGCCATCTGGCGGACCTGGAAGACCAGGCCGCGCGCATGTCGCGGCCGCAGCTCGATCTCTTCAATGCCGGCCCGCCGCCGGCCGCGGCGCCCGGTCCCGAACCGGCGTTGCCGCCGGCGCTGGCCATGCTCGCGGACTTGAAGCCCGATGAACTCACGCCGCGCGCCGCGCTCGATCTGGTGTACGAACTCAAGCGTCTCGCGACCGGGGAAAGCGCGTGATCGCGGCCCGCCCTATCCGCATCGCCATCGCCAGCCTCGCGCTGCTGGCGACCTCAGGGTGGATGGCGAGCGCGCACGCAGGCAGCTTCGCCCTGATCGGCGACATGCCCTACAGCGATCGCGAAATCGAGATGACACGCGCCATCATCGAAGAAATCGGCCGTGACGATTCCATCGCCTTTGTGGTCCATGACGGCGACATCAAGTCCGGCGGCGAGGAGTGCGACGACGCCCGCCTCGTCGCACGCAAGGCCGATTTCGATCTCTCGCGCCACCCCTTCATCCTGATTCCGGGCGACAACGAATGGACCGATTGCCACCGCGCCAGCAACGGCCGCTTCGACCCGGAGGAACGCCTGGCGAAACTGCGTGAACTGTTCTTCGCCGGTAACGAAAGCCTGGGCCGCAACCGCATCCGCCTCACCCGTCAGGGCGACCTGCAGCCGCAATTCGCCGCCTGGCGCGAAAACGTGCGCTGGGAGTTCGAACGCGTGCTCATGGTCGGCCTCAACATCCCCGGCAGCAACAACAACTGGAAGCCGCGCGGCGACAATCGCGAATTCAACCAGCGACTCAAAGCCAACACCGCGTGGATCGCCGAAGCCTTCGCCCACGCGCAGCGGGCCAACCTGCGCGCGGTGATGCTCGTGCTGCAGGCCAACCCCGATTTCGAAGGCGATGAAGCGCGCAAACACGCGCCAGCGCGCCCCGGCTACCGCGACGGTTATGCCGAATTCAAGGCGCAACTGGCGGCCCAAGCACGCACTTTCGGCAGGCCGGTGCTTGTGGTGCACGGCGACACCCATTCCTACCGCATCGACCGTCCGCTGCGCGACGATACCGGCCAACCGGTCGAGAACGTGACGCGGCTGGAAACCTTCGGCTCGCCGGGCCTGGGATGGGTCAAGGTGACCATCGAGGTGAATGATCGGGCCGTGTTTCGTTTCGCGCCGCGACGCTACGTGCCGTCAGCTACTTCAACACCCTGACACAAAGTCGTCTATACCTGCGGCCCAGCGCCTGCAACGCGAGGACTCTAGTGGTGATGCCCACCCGCCCCATGCACATGCCCGTGCGCCAGCTCCTCTGAGGTCGCCGCGCGCACCTCCGTCACCTTGCAGTCGAACACCAGCGCCATGCCGGCCAGTGGAGGGTTGGCGTCGAGCACGACCTTGCCGTCGGCGATGTCGGTGACGGTGAAGATGGCGGTGTCTTCGTCGGTCTCTTCGCCGGGAATGCCTTCGAACTGCATCCCGACTTCGAGCACTTCGGGGAAGAGGTTGCGCGCTTCGACGCGCAGGAGTTGTTCGTCGTAGTCGCCGAAGGCGTCTTCGGGTTCGAGCTTGACGCGCGCGCCGTCGCCGGCGCCCTTGCCTTGCAGCGCCTGTTCGATCAGGGGGAAGATATTGCCGTAGCCGCCGTGCAGGTAGACGATGGGCTCATCGGTCTTTTCGATGGATTCGCCTTGCGCATCGAACAGGGAATAGGAGATCGAGACGACCGAGTCGCGGCCGATTTTCATGGTGTGCCTTCTGGTTGCGCATTAGTGAGGCAGCGTTTTTACCAGATTCAGCACTGCGCTGGCGTGGCCCTTGGGGCTCACGCCGTAGAGGGCATGGCGCACCTTGCCATGGCGGTCGATCACGAAGGTGGAGCGCAACACATGCGGGCGCGCCGGCGGTGCTGCGGACTGCTCCGCGCTGCACGGCTTGACCACGTCGTAACTGCGGCAGACTTCGCATTCCGGGTCGGAAAGCAGCGTCACGGTCAGGCCGTGGCGATCGCGGAATTCGGCGTGGCTCACCCAGTCGTCGGGAGATACGCCAAGCACGATGCAGTTGCAGCGCTCGAAATCGGCGTCGAGGTCGGAGAACTCGATGGCTTCGACCGTGCTGCCGGGCAGGTTGTCCTTGTCGTAGAAGTACAGCACGACATTGCGTTTGCCGCGCAGCTTGGAAAAATCGACCAGCGCCATGTCCGAATCGGCGAGGCGGAACCCGGGAGCGGACTGTCCTGCGTTGAGCATGAATCTTCTCCTGCTTGTTGCGCCCATGCATGGCTTAAAGCCCGCCGCGCGCGCTGGTTCGAGGGTGTTGCTTTGCAGCTCCCGATGAATCTCTGACACGAGTTTCTATAATAGACAGATGAAAAACGAATTGCCAAGCGATATTTCGCAGCTTTTGGGGGGTTATTCCACAGATCGATTTCTCGCACGTCACTGGCAAAAAAAACCTCTCTTGATAAGACGCGCGATTGCATCGTTCAAGCCCGTTGTTTCAAAAGCGGAATTGTTCGCCCTGGCTGCGCGGGACGAAGTGGAAAGCAGGCGGGTTACGCGCAATCGGGCGCAATGGTCGCTTGCGCACGGGCCGTTCACGGCGCTCGCCTTGCGACCACATCGCGGGCATCCCTGGACGCTTCTTGTGCAGGGCGTCAACCTGTATCACTCCGGTGCGGACGCGCTGATGCGGCGCTTTTCCTTCATCCCGGCGGCCCGACTGGACGATCTGATGATTTCCTGGGCCAGCGATGGCGGCGGGGTCGGGCCGCATTTCGACTCGTATGACGTGTTCCTCCTGCAGGCGCAGGGAAGACGCCGCTGGCGCATCTCGATGCAGCGCGACCGGACACTTCAGGCCGGTGCGCCGCTGAAAATTCTGGCCGATTTCCGCGCCACTGAAGAGTGGGTGCTCGAACCCGGCGACATGCTCTACCTGCCGCCCGGCTGCGCGCATGAGGGCGTAGCCGAAGGCGAATGCATGACCTATTCGATCGGCTTTCGCGCGCCTTCGGCGACGGAACTGGCGCGCGGCCTGCTGGAGCATCTGGCCGATCACGTCGAACGCAGCGGCATGTATGCCGACCCCGACCTCAAGCCCGTGCGCGCCACAGCCGCCCTTCCGGACGACTATATCGACCGCGCGGTGCGCTTGATCGGCCGCCTGCAGCCAACACGCGCAATGGTTGCGGAATTTCTCGGCCGCAGCTTGAGCGAGCTCGGGCCGATTGTTTTTTTCGATCCGCCGGGTCGGCCGCTCGGCCGTGCCGCGTTTTTTCGCGCACTGCACAGGCGCGGCTTGCGCCTTGACGGCAAGACACGGATGTTGCATCACCGCAGCAAGCTGTTCATCAATGGCGAGCCGGTTCAACTGCGACCGGCGCCCGCCGCGCTGCGGCGCCTGGCGGATGCGCGCGCCCTCGAACCGGACACCGGATTTAACGATCCGGCATCCGAATTGCTTTATTCTTGGTATACCCACGGATGGCTGCATCTGGGAGTGGAACCATGAGCAATTCCAACGACGACAACGACCTCGACTTCACCAACTGGAAGCCGCCGCCCGACCCGCCGCCGACCACGGTGATCGAGCCCGGCAAACCGCAGCGACGCCTGATCGCCGCCAAGCGCGAATTCGCCGATGCCTTCGAAGAGGTTCTGGCCAAAACCAAC
>JAYVST010000085.1:0-2150 GCA_043775255.1 Burkholderiales bacterium | reverse complement strand
TCCAGAATTTGCAGTCCGATCGGCGCCAACAGCTTCACCTGCCCCCCGCCCAGGCCGCGCATCTGAACCACCGCCTGCACCAGACCCGCCGGGTTTAAGCGCAGCCGGGTCTCGCCACCGCGCTTCTCCGGTGGCGTGCCGGTCATGCCTTCCGGACCGCTGTAACCGAAACGCACGCGGCTCGGACCGCGCAGCGCGTACTCCTGGCTCGTCCAGTACTGCACGATGGTGAGGCGTGCGTTTGGTGCAAGCTCGACCTGTTCGCTGTCGCCAATTTCGGTGAGCAGCGCAATCGGCATGCTCTTGTCGCCGCGATGCAGGGTCGCGCGGCCCTCGATGTCGGTCACCACTGCCGCCGGTCGCGCGCCGGCGCCGCCGCTCATTGCAAGCCCGAGCGCAAACGCGCCGATGATCCTGCATACGGCAATCGCAGGAAGGTATGTCATTGCCGGACTCCCGTCCGAGGCGACTCTGTATTCATGACGCCCACTTTAGCGCGATCCGGGCACGCTGCCAAAGCAGCGCGGAAGAAAACAGTGCGCAAACGCACCCATGTAGTCACGCGCTGCCCGTGCCGTAGTCACGCGCTGCCCGTGCCGTAGTCACGTGTTGCCCGTGCCGCTCCAGCCAAACCCTGCGAGCGGCGCACGGCCGCGAATGGCCTGCTCGCCAAGGGATCGCAGATCGGCCGGAAAACCAAGCGCTTCGGCCACAGCGTGCGAGCACAAAAGCGGTACACCCAGTTCCTTGGTCATGCCTTCCAGACGCGCGGCGACGTTGGTGACGTCCCCGATGGCGGTGTACTCATGGCGCGCCGCCGAGCCTACATGCCCGACAACCACTTCGCCGACGTTGATGCCAATGCCGATGGCCAGCGGCGGCTTGCCCTCCGCCGCCAACTCCAAGTTCAGGGCCGGCATCAGCGCGAGCATGCGGCGTGCCGCCGCATAGGCGGCCGCGCTCGGATTCTCGAGCCCCTTGGGCGCGCCGAAAATGGCCATCAGGCCGTCTCCCATGATGCTGTTGAGCATCCCCCCTTGGGCATGGATCACCGGCGTGACGCGCTCGAAATAGCGATTCAGCAGCGCCACCACCTCGGCAGGCGCCATTTCCGAACTGCGCGTGGTGAATCCGCGCATGTCGGCAAACAGGACCGCGACGGTGCGCAATTCCCCGGCCATTTGACCACCCGCCCGGCCGGCGAGGATCTCGCGCAGGAGTTTCGGCCCCACGTAGCCCGCAAAGGCACGCTTGAGTGAACGTCGTTCGCGCAAGTGCAGCGCCGCCTCGGTCCCCCAGCGCGCACCCATTGCGGCGCAAGCCACCAGCACTGTGTTGAAGGGATCGAAGTGCACGCCGAACAACAGAAGCCAGGTGCTTGCCGCGTAGACCACCACCGCCAATGCGGACGCCGCCAGTAGCGTCAGGATGCCGCCCAGCGGCGCCAGCCAGAGCAGTGCTGCCGATAGCGGTAGCGCCCATGCCAGCCACGGCGGGGCGGGCGCCACCAGCCCTTGCCCAAGGAGCCCGCGTACGATCTGCGCGTGAATCAGTACGCCGGGCACCCGGTTGCCGTTGTCGCCTTCCCAGGGCGCCAGATTGACCGGCTGCGGGAACCGGTCCTCGAAACGCGTCACGTTGCCCAGGAGGACGATCTTGCCGGCAAACGCGCGCTTCAACCGCTCCGCATCGCCCCTGGCGTGCCATTGAAGTACGTCATGCAGTGGTATCCATGGATCGGGCGGCCCGATCGCGTAATCGATCAAGCCCGCGCGCGCTTCCGCACCGAGGCGTCGCGCGATTTGCCCCGCCAGCGTCGGCACGGTCGCACCGCCGTCGCCTACGGCCTCGCTGAAGCGGCGCACGACACCGTCGCCATCGACCCGAAAGACCACGAATCCCAGCGCGTCCCGACCAATCAGCGACACGGCAGTGCGCAGCACGTCGCGCGGCCGCCCCTCTTCATCGATCCCTTGTCCGAGCACGACCCGGGTGACGCCACGTGTCGCGGCCAGCCCCTTGAGCAGGCGCATGTCCTGACCGGCAACGATGTCGTCGTAGCTGCGCTCCGGCAGCAGCACATCGACGCCGACGATGGCCGGTTGTGCCGCCGCCATCGCGGAGAAAAAAGCGCCGAAATGGACGTGCCA
>JAYVST010000084.1:0-8297 GCA_043775255.1 Burkholderiales bacterium | reverse complement strand
GTGTCACCGGCGAGGTTTTGCAGCCGCTCTCCGAGACCGCGCGTATCGGTCAATACCGGCCCGATACCCTGCCGCGCGAGTTCCAGCCGCAACTCTCCGTCACGCGCCAGTATGGCCAGCGCGACTGGCCCTTCGTATTCACCAACGGCATTCAGGCGAGTTACGTCGAAGTGGACCCCGACACCGGCTTCACCAAACTGCTCAAGCACTGGATGGTGGAAGACTGCGGCACCGTCATCAACCCGATGCTGGTCGATGAGCAGTTGCGCGGCGGCATCGCGCAGGGTATCGGCGCGGCCATGTTCGAAGAAATCCTCTACGACGAAGACGGCAATCTGAAGAACGGTACCCTGGCCGACTACCTTGTGCCAATGGCCGCCGAGATGCCCGACATGGTGTTGGGGCATGTCGAAACCCCGACCCGCTCCTCCGAATTGGGCGCCAAGGGCGCGGGCGAAGCCGGCACCGCCGGCGCGCCGGCGGCAGTGATGAATGCCATCAACGACGCCCTGGCGCCGTTCAACGCGCGGGTGACGGATCAGCCGTTCACCCCGGAGCGCTTGTTGAAGGCGCTGGGAAAGGTATGAACCCCGCACCCGGACAGCGCCGACAAGATGCCGCCTGACACCGCCAATCCGGCCCCTGCGGCCAGCAGCATCACAGTCGGCAAGCCGGCGCCAAAGGGATCGCCAAAACGATCCTTCGGCGAACTCCTGCGCCGTGAATTCGTTCGCACCCTGACGCGCAACCTCGGGCGCTTCAACCAGCCCGGCAGCCGCTTCTATCTGCAATACCGGCCGGATGCCGACATCAACCACCAGCGCCCGGCGGCAGAACAGAGCGCGTTCGCACAGTTGCAGGCGGTCTGGGGCCGCGGCATGGAAGCCAACAACCACGGCGATATCACGCGCCTGTATTTCCTGCAAGCCACGGTGCGCCAGTTGCAGGCGCAAGGTGTCACCGGCGCCTTCGCCGAACTGGGCGTCTACAAGGGCAATTCCGCCAAGGTGCTGCACACCCTCGCGCCCGAACGACAGCTCTACCTGTTCGACACCTTCGGCGGATTCGATGACGCTGATGTCGACGCCGAGGAAGCCGCCGTCAGCGCCCCGGTAAAGCGCGGCGACTTCGCCGATACCTCCTTGGACGGCGTGCGCAGCTTCGTCGGCAGCGAGTCTTCCGTGACCTACTGCGTCGGACGCTTCCCCGCCACGGCCAGCCAGGTGCCCGACGCCACCCGTTTCGCCTTAGTGCAGCTCGACTGCGACCTCTACGCGCCGATCAAGGCCGGCATGGAGTTCTTCTACCCGCGGCTCAACCCCGGCGCCATGCTGATCATGCACGACTACGCCAGCGGCCACTGGCCCGGCGTGAAGCAGGCGGTCGACGACTACATGGCCGACAAACCCGAGGGGCTGGTGCTGATTCCGGACAAGTCGGGGTCGGCGGTGGTGGTGAAGAACCGCTGACGCGGATCGATGCGCGCCTCCGGGCTACAGGCCAGTTGTCAATACAGGCGCCCGCAAGGCAACGTTGAAAGCGATCGACGACGCGTCAGCGGCAACCGAAGCCGGGCGAAAAGGCAATCTGTCACGCCGAAGGGGGTATTTGCCCCGTTAGCGGACTTTGTGGGTGATTCTCTCTCTGATTCTCTCTCGTGTGAACGGAAACTCGAGGCTCTCGCCCGTTGCCGGCGTAGCTTTTTCGGGCGCTGAAGATACGTCGGTGCGGCGCTGTCTGGCGGCCCCGGAGCCGTGTCAAGGGTAGGCTGAGGAAGGTCTCCCGGGTGCGGCGCCCGGCAGCGTCGTAGTGATTGTCGGTGACGCTGTCGGCGCCTGCGCGCTTGGAATTGGCGCGTGAGGCGGATCGGACGAACTTGCCTCTCGATCCGCTTTTGACCGACAATCCCGCGCTACACCCGCGCATACGGCGCGCATCAGGCGCGTCTGTAGATGAGAATGGAGAAAGTCATGGGCGTTGTGATCGATGACGATTTGTTGCATGCGGCACGCATGTCGGAGCCGGAGATCAAGCTCGAACTCGCCGCGCTACTGTATCAACGCGACCGGCTGACGCTCGGCCAGGCTGCGCGTCTGGCCGGCTTGAGCCAGGCGCGCATGCGCCTGACGCTGGGCGCGCGCGGTATTGCGCCCAATTACGGTGTGGAGGAGTTTGCGCAAGACGTGGCCGTGGTGCGCGGCGCCCATCCTGCATGATCGTTGTTTGCAATACCTCACCGCTCATCGCCCTGGCTGCGGTAGGACAGTTCGACCTGTTGCGCGCCATGTATGGCGAAATCATCATTCCAGAGGCCGTGTTTCACGAAGTCGTCATCGCCGGAGCGGGTGAGGCAGGTGCACGCGAGGTTGGCACCGCGACCTGGATCAAGCGCAGCGCCGTGCGCAATACCGCCCTGGTGCAGGCGCTGCAATTGGAGCTTGACGCGGGCGAGGCCGAAGCGATTGCCCTCGCGATGGAACGGTCAGCCGGATTGCTCCTGCTCGATGAACGCTTGGGTCGCCGCGCCGCCGCGCGGCTCGGCCTTACGGTGGCCGGAACGCTGGGTGTGCTGATCGCGGCGAAAGATAGCGGGTTGCTCGAATCAATGCGGCCAGTGCTCGACGCATTGCGAGAACAAGCAGGTTTCTGGATCGGTGATGATCTGCATGCGGCGGTGTTAAAGGCGACAGGCGAATAGTTTCCGGCCGTTCTGCGGGCGGCGACGCAATTGGTTGTTCGCCGATATCGGGACATTGACCCGACAATGTCGAATGTTGCCCAGGCCGTCAGGCGCCACGTAGTACGACTCGCGCTGGCGGCCATGGCTCCGTAGTACAGGTGTTCATCAACGGCATCCAGGCGAGTTGCGTCGAAGTCGAATCCGACACCGGCTTCACTACCGGAGCCCGGGCCGCTCTTCCTCGTGGCCGCCCTCCAGCAACGAAAAGCGGCGCGGCTTGTCGGACTTCTTTGCACCCGGACTTCCGGCTGAGCGCAATAGTCCTCAATAACAATCACTTGCACTCGCGGCTCGCTTCGTGCATGCTATTCGAGGAGAAGCGCAACAACGACATAGTCAAAATCCCGCGCCGCTTTGCCCACGACCAAACGGTCAGCGCACGACGCCTCGATTGGAGTCTTCATGACAGCAAAGCATATCGGTATCGCCTTGATCATTCCCGTCATGCTTCACGCAGGCACCGCGCAAGCACTACCGGTGCTGCAGGAAATGGCCCTGCATTCGATGCTGGAGTCGACCACTTCGGTATTCACCACCTTGAGCGACTACGCGCTGCAGAACCCGGATGGCATATCGAACGGCAGCGCCCGCACCGGACCGGGTGGCATCACATGGTCCGGCATGTTCGGCAACGACGGTTGGAGTTATTCCGGAACAGGCATCTTTGGCGGCATGGCCTTGTCGATGACCTATAGCGGTACGCTGTCGGGATCCTACGGCGGCGACATCACGATGACAGTACACGGCGCAGGTTCAATCGGCAGCGGGTCCACAGCGCAACCGCTGCTGATGACGGGGCTTTCCACCTGGTTCTACGACAATGCCCACAGCGACTATCTGGACATGGATTTCGAGCAGGAGACCAAAATCGGCGCCAACTCCCGCCATGGCTGGATACGCGGCAAGGAAAAGATCATTTGTTTTGTCGATGGCATCCTGGTCGGCGACGGCGTGATCCCGAAAGTCATTGCCGGCGCGCCGATCGTGCTGGAGGCTGTTGCCAGTTCGGGCAAGAAGGCGACCTACGGTGCCGGCATCGGCATCGATACCAACGAATGCCGTTTTCTTCCGATTGAACTATTTGGGTGGGCGAGTTCGGGCAAGAAAGGGAGCATGGAGGTCAGCACGACCGTGATTTCCCTGCTGACCAATTCGCATCAAAGCCCGCCCGCTTTTCCGGCGCCACCTGCCGGCGATTTGCTAGTGCCGGAAAATCTCGGCACTCTGGTCACCGGCGACGGCAACCTGTACGCCGATGACGCACGCAATGAATTTCGCAGCACCGGCCGGATCGACGGGCAAACCTTTTCCGGCATCACCAGTTCCCTCCCCGAGCCTACTTCAGCCTTGCTGGTCGGCCTCGGTATCGCGGGCCTGATCCTGACAAGGCAGCGCGGGGGCACAAGCGCGCGCCCAGCCCGATTGCATTGATTGGCGACCTGCTTTTGTGGGTGTTCGAGAGTCAACGACAACAAAGGAAAGCACGATATGCGACCCCTGATTGCAAGATTACTGATGCTGTGTGCGATGCTGTTGCCATTCGAGTCGTTCGCGGCCGACACCCGAGTCGGTTGGGAGACACAGCACGGTCTGACGTTGGGAGAAACCGCAACCCTCAGATGGGACGTTCATCAGGGCGACGGTACAGTGATACGAGGTACGGCATTTGTGTTCAATTTCAACCTCTCGCCCATGAGCAGCGAAGACGTCGCCTTGAATATCGCCAGGCAGATCGACGCCACGCTGGTTGCCGCCAGTAGCGACACCACCATTGAAGGCAACGGCAACTTCTACTTCGCGATCTCTAATGCCGGTACGCCTGCTGTGTCGATGCGCACCGGCACGACCGACGGTGGCTTCAAGCTGGTCGCCGAAGAAACCCTGTTCGGCTCGCTGAATATAGCTCCCGACCCCGCCACCGGACTTGCCGCCTTGATCGAAGACGGGAATTTCTCGGTGGACTTGGACGGTGTTGCCAGATCGTTCACCGCGCGTGCGGGAACCACCAATAGCGAACTGGCATTGCTGTTTGGCTCGAATTTGCATTCGCTCGGTTTCGATGTGGATGTGGAGGGCGGTATGGTCAAGTACTCGACCCATCAAGCCGGCCGGGTTTCGTTCCAGACCGATGGGGATGGACTGGAATACGTGATCTCATCGGTTCCCGAGCCCGCCGGCCTGATCCTGATGCTGACCGGCTTGCTGGCGGCTTGTGCGCTCACGCCAAGGCGAGTCGGCGGGCGTCGCGATGTTTTTGCTCTCGCGTAAGCACATGCAGGCAGGACTCGATGAGCCGTGGGTCGCTTGCCGGTGCTCGCTGACGTGACTGGCAAGCCCGGAAGCGGGACTGTCGCTCAGGCTATTCGAAAACCTCAGTTGCCTGCAACAGCACTGGGGACTGACTTTTTGTCAATGCGCCATCATTCAGCCGCGATGTTCAACGAACGCACCAACTTCGACTTTTCCTCATTGTCATTGCGCAGCCGACGATCGAAATCGCGCCGCCCAAGGTAAGCCACGCGCTGATGCAACCGCGTAGCCGAGGTACGGAAACCCTCTGACGCCGTCGCGTCCGCGCAGGCTTTTTCCAACACCGCAAGCACCGGCTCCGGCGTGCCCTTGGGCACGAACACACCATTGAGTCCCGGCGTGCCTGCCGGGTAGCCGAGTTCGGCCATGGTCGGCACGTCGGGAAACGCGGCATGTCGCTGCTCGGAGAACACCGCAAGGGCACGCGCACCGCGCCCGGCCACGCCGGAGACCGACGCGGCAGCGAAGGTGATTTCGTTGGCGAGCAATTGCGGCAGCAGTTGCGGTTCGCCGCGAAACGGCACGTGTGTGGCCGATAGCTTGGCTGCCTGCATCAATGCGGATCCCGAGAGATGCGGCACCGAGCCCACACCGGTGGTGCCCCAGTTGAGCTTGCCGGGCTGGGCTCCGCCGGCGGCGACCAGTTCGCCCATGTTCTTATAGGGCGAGCCGGGGCCGACGAAGACTGCCATCACGTTTTCGAAGCTCTGGCACACCGGGATGAACGAATCGTAGGTGTACGACACGCTCTTCAATAGGTGCGGCGCTACCGTCAGCGGCGTGTTGGGCGAGATCGAGATGGTGTAGCCGTCCGGGGTGGCGTTGGCCAGGGCGGTGAAGCCGATGGTGGCGGCGGCGCCTTCGCGGTTGACCACGGGAAAAGGCTGGCCGGTGATGCGCGCGAGTTCGACTGCGAGCGCGCGCGCCATCACGTCCACGCCCTGCCCGGCCTGGAACGGGACGATCACCGTTATCGGGCGTGACGGGTATGTGCCTTGGCCGAAAGCGTTGAAGGCGGCGCAGCACAATGCGAGCAGCGCCAGCCGACAAGTTGTCAATGAAATGCGCATGCGATGGGTCCGTTCTGATGCCATGGGGAAGGCGATGATACTGCCTGCGGATTGGAATAGACTCGGAGCCGTTCGCGGCGTTGAAACCGTTGCGTACGCCGCCTGCAACAGCGCGCGGCACAAGAAAAATACGGGACATCGAATGACATTGATTCGCACATGCATCGCCCTGCTCACGCTCCTGGCGACGACATCCGTTTCAAATGCGCAAGGCTGGTCGCCAAGCCGGCCGGTGCGCTTCATCGTGCCGCAGGTAGCCGGCGGCGGGGCGGATGCGATCGGTCGCGCCATCGCGCAGCGGTTGGGCGAACGCGTCGGCCAATCGATGGTGGTGGAAAACCGCCCCGGCGCCAACGGCGGCGTCGGCGCGGAGGAGTTGATCCGATCCCCGGCCGACGGGCACAGCCTGCTCCTGGTGTTCACGTCACTCATGGCATTGAATCCTGCGGTGTACGACAAGGTACCCTACGATTCGCTGCGCGACTTCAAGCCGCTGGGCGCGATCTGCGAAGTGCCGCTGGTGATGATCGCCAGCCAGTCGGTAGCGGCGTCGAATGCAAGCGAACTGATTGCACTGGCGCGTGCGAAACCGAACGAGATCTTCGCCGCGTCGAGTGGCAATGGCGCCTTCTCGCACCTGCTGGTGGAAATGTTGAAGAGCCGCACCGGCATTCGCATGACCCATGTGCCGTTCAAGGGCGAGGCGCCGGCGGTGCAGCATCTGTTGAGCAATCAGGACGCGATGATCTACATCGGCACGCCGCCGCTGGCGATCGCCAATGTCAACGCAGGCAAGTTGAAGGGCTTGGCCGTCACCACCGCGCGGCGCATGGAACAGTTGCCCAACGTGGCCAGCTTAGCCGAGCAGGGCGTGGGCGACTTCAATGAAAGCTTCTGGTATGGGGTGGTGGCGCCGGCGGCCACGCCTGCCAACATCGTCGACGCCTATGACCGTGCCGCCAGCGACATTGCGCGCGCGCCGGCCCTGCAGCAAAGCCTGGGGCGCTTGGGCTGCGGCCCCTTGCCGCTCAATGCCGCCGAGTTCGGCGCGCGCATAAGGGCAGACTTGAGCAAGTATTCGGCCATCGCCAAAGCCGTCGGCATGAAGGTCGACTGAATGTCCGCGCTTATGCAGAAGGCTTGCGCCACATGAACGGCGAACCGCAAACACCGACGCTGCCGCTGGCCGGCATCCGCGTGGTCGAATTCACCCACATGGTGATGGGCCCCACCTGCGGCATGATCCTGGCCGACATGGGGGCGGAGGTCGTCAAGGTGGAACCGCTCAAGGGTGACAACACCCGCCACCTGCTGGGATCGGGCGCCGGCTTTTTCACTGCCTTCAATCGCAACAAGAAAAGCATCGCGGTTGACACGACGGACCCGCGCGGCCGCGAGATCGTGTTGAAACTGGTGGCCGGTGCGGACGTGTTCAGCGAGAACTTCAAGGACGGCGCCATGGCGAAGCTGGGGCTGGACTACCCCGCGCTTTCGGCTTTGAACCCGCGCTTGGTCTATGCGTCGCACAAGGGCTTTCTGCCGGGCCCGTATGAGCACCGCACCGCGTTGGACGAGGTGGTGCAGATGATGGGCGGGCTGGCCTACATGACCGGCCCCGAAGGGCGGCCGCTGCGCGCCGGGTCGAGCGTCAACGACATCATGGGCGGCATGTTCGGCGCCATTGGCGTCCTGGGCGCCTTGGCGCAGCGCGAGAAAACCGGGCGCGGCCAGCAGGTGCAGTCGGCGCTGTTCGAAAACAACATCTTCCTGGTGGCGCAGCACATGATGCAGTTCGCGGTCACCGGCAAGCCGGCCGCGCCGATGCCCAGCCGCATTTCGGCCTGGGCGGTGTACGACGTGTTCGAGGTCAAGGACGGCGGACAGATTTTTCTGGCCGTGGTGTCAGATACGCAATGGGAGATTTTTTGCCGCGCTTTCGGATTCGCCGATCTCAAGGCGGACCCGCGATTGGCCAGCAACAACGACCGGGTGCGCGCGCGCGAATGGCTGATCGCGGACTTGCGCCGGCGCTTGGCCGGCCGCAGCGCCGAAGAATTGGGGCGCATGTTCGAGGAACACGGCCTGCCGTACGCGCCGATCACCCGCCCGCACGACCTGTTCGATGATCCACACCTCAATGCCACGGGCGGTCTGGCGCCGGTGGTGCTGCCGGACGG
>JAYVST010000083.1:0-2538 GCA_043775255.1 Burkholderiales bacterium | reverse complement strand
CCTCGCACTCGCCATCGCCATCGCGGCGGCCATCGGCATGCCGACCGGCACGTCGCACGCCCAGGCCACCGGCCCGATCAAGGTCGGCTTCGTCACGGAATTGACCGGACCGTGGACGTTTTTCGGCACCAGCTGCGTGGCCGGCCTCAAATTCGCCACTGACGAAATCAACAAAGCCGGGGGCGTCATGGGCCGGCCGCTGGAATTCGTGATCCAGGACAACCAGACCAATCCGTCTGCGGCAGTGGCGGCGGCGCGCAATCTCGATGTCAACGACAAAGTGGTCGCGTTGAGCGGCCCCACCAGTTCCGACACGGCGCTGGCCATGTATGGCTACGCCGAGCAACAAAAGATCCCTTTCCTGGTGCCGGTGGCGGCGTTTCCCCAGCTGACCAAGCCGGGCACCCGCTATACGTTTCGCATCGAACCCAATGCCGCCGGCTGGGGCTACACCATCGCCAAGTTCTTGGAGCAGCGCAAACCCGGCGCGAAAACAGCGCTGATGTATTCCGACGCCGCCCTGATGCGCGCGATCGTCGCCGGCTTCAAGTACCAGGCGCCGCGCTCCAAGCTCAATATCGTCTCCGACATTCTGTTCCCACAGGGCTCATCCGACGCCACCGTGCAGGCGGCGCAGGTGAAGGCCGCCAATCCGGACTATGTGATCGTCATCGGCGCCGGCGCCTTCGACAATGTGCTCACCAACCAGTTGCTCGACCTTGGCATCAAGCCGGAGCAGATCATCCATCCTTTCGGCATCACCACCCAGGTGTTCGGCTGGGGCCAACGCAGCGCAGGCTCGATCTACGGCACCTTCTTCGACCTCGGTCTGGACAACCTGACCAAGGAAGGGCGCGACTTCATCAGCCGCTTCGATGCCGCCCACAACCGGCCGCCGGCCTTTGTCGAAAACTATTGCTACAACACGCCCTACATCATGAAGCAGGCGCTGGAAAATGCCGGCACGGCCGACCGCGAAAAACTGCGTGACGCCCTCTCTTCGCTCAAGATGAAGGAACTCACCAGCGGTGTGCCGATCGTGTTCGACAAGAACGGCGCGCGCAAGGAGTACATGTACTTCATGCAGATTCTCTCGGTCGACGGCAAGCGCACCTACAAGTCGAAGCAGCTGTACTACAACGAATGGGACGCCGACGTGATCCCGGTATACGACCTGGTGAAATAGTTGACCGACGCGACGCTGCTGGTCTTAGCGTCGACGGTCTCGACCGGCCTGATTCTCGGCGCGATCTTCGCGCTGGTGGCCGCCGGCGTCACTATCGTCTACGGCTGCGTGTGGCTGCCCAACGCCAGCAACGGCCAGTTCTTCCTGCTGGCCGCGCTGGCGGCCTGGAGTCTTGTGGGCATCGGCTGGGGCAGCGCCCTGGCCATCATCGGCGTGCTGGCCCTGGGCGTGGTTCTGTCGCTGCTCTTGGAGTGGGTGCTGATCCGACGGCTGTATGACGTGCCCAACCGCAACGTCGCGTATTTCGTGGTCACCCTGGGCCTGACGCAGATCATGTCGGGCATTTTTTCCATGACCTACGGCCGCTGGAGCGACCAGTTCACTCTGCCGCCCATCGTCCCCGGCATCACCATGATCGGGCCGTTCCCGATGACCAACAACCGCATTCTGGTGCTGGTCATCGCGTTTTCGGTGCTGGCGGCGCTGTTCGCGCTGCTGCGCTACCACCGCTACGGCAGGGCGCTGCGGGCAGTATTCCAGAACCGCGAGGCGGCGGCCCTGCGTGGAGTCGACGTGCGCGCCATCTACAAACTTTCGTTTCTGTTGGGCTCCTCGATCATCTTTTTGGGCGGCCTGCTGTTCGCGCTGGCGTACAGCTTCGACCTCACGGTGGCCTGGACCATGTCGGTCACGGCCTTCGCCATCATGATCGTCGGCGGCCCGGGTTCGGTGCTGGGGGCGCTGGTGGTGGGTCTGGTATTCGGCTTCACCCAGGCGATCGTGAGCATTTTCGCCAGCCCGACCGCAGCTACTTTCTCCTATCTGTTCGCCATGCTGGCCATGCTGCTGTTCAAGCCCACCGGGCTGTTTGCCAAATGACCAGCCGCCACCTGGGCCTGCTGCTGGCCAGCCTGGCGCTGGCGCTGCCCTTCGCGCTGGAAGGCAATCGTTTCCTCGCCTTCGTCTTCGGCATCGTGATGATCAACGTGCTGTGGGCCGCCGGCATGAATCTGCTCTACGGCTATGTCGGCCTGATGCCATTGATGTTCGCCGGCATCGCCGGTATTGCCGCCTACGCGATGGTGGCTCTCACGCGCGAGCTCGGCTGGTCGTTCTGGTTGGCCACACCGGTGGCGTCGCTCGGCGCCGCGCTTGTCGGCGTGCTGCTGGGGCTGCCGTCGCTGCGCCTGAAGGGCTTCTACTTCACCCTTTGTTCACTGGTCACCCAGACCGTGCTGACGCTGGCCTTCATCTTTTTTCCCAGGTTCACCAACGGCGACACCGGCTTGAACCAGATTGCGCCGCCGACGTGGTTCGGCGGCAAGCCGTTAGCCGGCCTGTGGTTCGATTTT
>JAYVST010000082.1:0-3766 GCA_043775255.1 Burkholderiales bacterium | reverse complement strand
ACCTACAACAAGAACGTGGCCGAGAACGGCGTGGTGTCGTTTGCGCTCGACGACATTCGCCAGGGCATCGTGCATGTGATCGGGCCGGAACAGGGCATCACCCTGCCGGGCATCATCCTGGTGTGCGGCGACAGCCACACCGCCTCGCACGGCGCGCTCGGCGCCTTCGCGTTCGGCATCGGCCAGTCGGAGAACGAGCATGTGCTGGCCACGCAAACGGTGTGGCAGACCCGGCCCAGGACCATGCGCATCACCATCGACGGCAAACGTGCGCCGGGGGTGGCGGCAAAGGATGTGATCCTTGCGATCATCGCGCGCATCGGTACCGGCGGCGCGGTCGGCCATGCGATCGAATACGCCGGCCGGGTGTTTCGCGAGATGAGCATCGAGGAGCGCCTGACGGTGTGCAACATGTCGATCGAATGCGGGTCGCGTACCGGCATGGTGGCGCCCGACGACACCACGTTCAACTATCTGGTCGGGCGGCCCTATGCGCCGCAGGGCGCGGCTTGGGACGCCGCGCTGCGCCGCTGGCGCGCGCTACCCAGTGACGCGGAAGCTGGGTTCGACCGCGAAGTCAGCATCGACGCCGCCGCTATCGCGCCCATGGTCACCTGGGGCACCAGCCCGGAACAGGCCTTGCCGATCGACGCACGCGTGCCTGACCCGGCTGCCAGCACCGACCCCGGCCGGCGCGCCGCCATCGCGAAGGCGCTCGACTACATCGGCTTAGTGCCGGGCACGCAACTCACCGATGTTCCTGTGGATCGCGTGTTCATCGGCTCCTGCACCAACAGCCGCATCGAAGACCTGCGCGCTGCCGCTGCGGTCGCGCGCGGTCGCCGCGCACAGGTGCCGACGCTGGTGGTGCCCGGCTCCGGCCTGGTCAAGCGCCAGGCCGAGGCCGAGGGCTTGGACCGCGTGTTTGTAGACGCGGGTTTCGAATGGCGCCATGCCGGTTGCTCGATGTGCGTGGGCATGAACGGCGATCTCGGGCAGGCCGGGCAGCGCGTGGCGTCCACCTCGAATCGCAACTTCGAGGGCCGTCAGGGCAAGAGCGTGCGCACCCACCTGATGAGCCCGGCGATGGCGGCGGCGGCGGCGGTGACCGGCCGCCTGACCGACATCCGCACTCTGACGCAACACTGACGCAACACTGACGCAACACTGACGCCGCACTGACGCAACACTGACGTCGCACCGACGCAACACCGAACAGGCCCGATCGCCATGACCACCCAATTCACCCGCCTCGAAGCCATCGCGCTGCCCTACGACCCGATCAACGTCGATACCGACCAGATAATCCCGGCGCGCTTTCTCAAATACGCGCGCGCCGACGGTTACGGCCGCTTCCTGTTCCACGATCTGCGCTTCGCCGACGACGGCAGCGAGAAGCCGGATTTCATCCTCAACCGCGAACCCTACCGGCGCGCGCAGATTCTGGTGGGCAACAGCAACTTCGCCTGCGGCTCTTCGCGTGAAGGCGCGGTGTATGCGTTTGCCGACTACGGCATCCGCGCCCTGATCGCGCCCTCGTTCTCGGACATTTTCTTCAACAACTGCCTGAAAAACGGCGTTGTCCCGGCGCGCCTGGATGCGGCGCTGTGCGAACGCATGCGCGAACGACTCACCGAACGCCCCGGCACCACGCTCGCGGTCGATCTCCTGCGCCAGGAGGTCATTGACATGGACGGCGCCGCGCATCGGTTCGTGATCGACGAGTTCTTCCGCGACATGTTGTTGCAGGGGGTGGACGAGATCGGCCTCACGCGCGCACTGACTCCGGAGATCGAAGCCTTCGAACGCGCCTACGCGCAGGATGCGCCGTGGGTTGCCGCTTGAACCAAAGACAAGGCCGACATCGTTCGGCGCGCCCCGCGCACAGACCTCCGATCGATCTGGCCGAGATCATGATTTGATCAATCCCGGCGCGACCGCCCTGCCGGGCGCGCGCCTCTATCCGCACCTGCTGCAACCGCTCGACCTCGGCTTCACCCGGATCAAGAACCGGGTGCTGATGGGTTCCATGCACGCCGGGCTCGAAGAGGGCCGCGACCTGTCGCGCCTGAGAGCGCGCCTGTAGGGGCTGCGTGCTTGTGAAGTTCCGTGGCAACCGGCTGACCCGCCGCGCAGGCGCCTGCGGTCCAGGCCCTAGCGCATGACCAGCCGCGCGAGCGGGGACTGGCACCGCGGGTGCGGGCAGCCGCTATGGTCCCGGCCTACTGCGCCGCCTTGAGCGCGGCGATCCGTTCTTCCAGCGGCGGATGGGTCATGAACAGACGCTTGAGCCCACCGCCGCCGCCACCGGCGATGCCGAAGGCGGCCATCCGGTCCGGCAGCGGCTGCGGGTGCTGGCTGTTCAGCCGTTCGAGTGCCGCGATCATGTTGCGGCGGCCCGCCAGGCTGGCGCCGCCGGCGTCGGCGCTGAACTCGCGCCGACGCGAAAACCACATGACAATGATCGACGCCAGCACGCCCAGCACCAGCTCGGCAACAATCATGGTGACAAAAAAGGCCGGACCCTGGCCGCGCTCGGTCTTGAACACGACGCGGTCGACCAGATGGCCGATCACGCGCGACAGGAACATGACGAACGTGTTGACCACACCCTGGATCAACGCCAGAGTCACCATGTCGCCATTGGCGGCATGCGACACCTCGTGCGCCAGCACCGCCTCGACTTCTTCATGCGTAAGCTGACGCAACAGACCGGTCGATACGGCAATCAGCGAACTGTTTTTGCTCATGCCGGTGGCGAAGGCGTTGACGTCCGGCGCATCGTAGATGCCGACTTCGGGCATGCGAATGCCGGCTTTTTCCGACTGGCGCCGGATCGTGTCGACAAGCCAGGTCTCGGTGGCGTTGGACGGCGTCTCGATTACGTGCACACCCATCGAACGCTTCACCGACCACTTGGAAATCGCCAGCGAGATGAAGGAGCCGCCAAAGCCCATCACCGCGGCGAAGATCAGGAGCGAAGTGAGGTTCAGGCCATTGGCGTTCAGGTACGGCTCCACGCCCAGAAGGCGCATGGTGACCGACAACACCAGGACGATGGCCATGTTGGTGGCGAGAAAGAGAAAGGTGCGTTTCATAGGGAGTCGGATCAGTGAGGAGTGAAATGTGAAGTGGCGAAGTGGGCATCTGCGGCCGAAGATTACAGCGATCCAGGCAATCTGCGGACCATGGGCGATGAGCGCAATTCGACATCGAGACCGACGCCAGGTTCCCGCTGTCAGGGAAATGCTCGACTGCCTGCGCGAAGCGGCGGCCCGCCCGGTCGGGCGCAGCGAGCGTCTGCGAAAACAATCAGCGCTTGCGCCATGGCCGAGAAGCATGGCGAAACCGGTCTCTACACACTGGCTGCGGCGCCGGCGGAATTTGGCCGCGCGGTTTCCGCCGAATACGAGCCCGAATACGAGCGCCCGGGAAAATTGGACAATCGGCAAAAGCTGAATGCGGATTGACGTAAATTGCACCCGGATGGTAGTCTGAAACACCACTTGAAACAAACCGTCTCTCATGGGCGTTCCCGCCGAGCAATTCATCCTTTTCACCCAGCCTGGGTGAAGCAGCTGCCTTAGAACGAAAGAGTTTCTTTCGCAGAACGCAGTTGATTTCGTGGCCATCGACGTCGCCAACGACGCCGCCGGCCGCGAGCAGCTGCTCGCCCTGGGCGTGCGCAACGTGCCGGTCATCGCGCGCGGCAAGGCATTCATTTTCGCGCAGAATTTCAAGGATATCGCCGAGTTCGTCGGCTTGC
>JAYVST010000081.1:0-6363 GCA_043775255.1 Burkholderiales bacterium | reverse complement strand
CCGGCCTTCCTCACCTCGGGCCTGTTCGCCTTTCTCGCTTCGCTCGACAACTACCCGATCTCGATCTTCCTCACCGACGCGCGCAACAAGACTTTGCCGATCGAGATACTGCGCTATCTCGAAGAGACGCCGGACCCGACCATCGCCGCGATTTCCTCCGCACTGATCCTTTTGACCATCGTGATCCTGTTCGTCGCCGAACGCATGGTGGGGGTACGCAGGCTGGCACAGTTCTGAGCGATCGCCATGTCCATTCCGCTGATCGACCTAAAAGCCGGGGACGCGACGGTCGCCGCCGCGATCGCTGCGGCCTGCGAGGATCATGGATTCTTCGGCGTGGTCAATCACGGCGTCCCGCAACCAAGCCTCGATGGCGCCTACGACGCCGCCCGGCGGTTTTTCGCCCAACCGGCCGCGGCCAAGCTCGCCGTGGCGCGGCCGCGCCCGGGCGTCAATCGCGGCTACATCGCACCCGGCACCGAAATGCTGGCGCGCCTGGCCGGCAACGAAACGCCGGCCGACGCCAAGGAACTCCTCACCTTCGGCCCGGAAGGATTTCCCAACACCTCCTACTACGCCTGCGAAGCCGCCGCGCCGCACTGGATCGAAAACCTGTGGCCGCCCGCGCTGCCCGATTTCCGCGACGAGGTGCTGGCCTACTGGAACGAAATGCAGATCCTGGCGCGACGGCTCGCGCGCGCCTGCGCCATCGCCCTTGGCATGGCACCGGACTTTTTCGCCGCGCACACCGACCGCGACCCCAGCCAGTTGCGCCTGATCCACTATCCGCCGCTGAACGCGCCGCCGCTGCCCGGCCAGTTGCGCGCCGGCGTGCACACCGACCTGAACCTGATAACCATCGTCCACAGCAACAACACCATCGGCGGACTGGAAGTGCGACACCGCGACGGCACCTGGATCGCCGCCCCGGCCTTCGACGGCTTCATGGTCAACATCGGCGACACCATGATGCGCTGGTGCAACGACCGCTGGAAATCCACCCCGCACCGCGTCGTCAACCCGCCGGTGGCCGCCGGCGCCACCACAGACCGCATTGCGCTGGCGTTCTTTTTCATCGCCAACTACGACGCCGTCATCGAATGCCTGCCCGGCTGCTGCGGCCCCGGCGACCCACCGCGCTACGCGCCGATCAGCGTCGGCGAATACCGCGCGGCGCGCTTCGCCCGCACCGCAAACAAGGGCTGAAATGAAATAGCCCGCCTGTCACAAATGACAGTAGGCAGCCGCGTCGGAACGACGCATTGTTATCTGTGACATATCCTCCGAGGCATCGGGGCTTCTTCAGCCCCGGCAGGGCAACTTGGCCGGGGCTTTTCTTGGTTGGGCGGCACTGCACGATCGGGCGACAAGGTGAAGAAATGGCCGCTCGGGACACGAGCGGCCAGCGAGCCGTGCAACACGCGCAGCCGGCCGCAGCAGCGCCCGCCTGAGCACGGCTCCGCTCACCGGACCAGACGCTCCTCGGGCGGCGCGATTTCCGTCACCAGATCACGCACCAGCGTCTTGTTCGGCAAGGGCGTCACCGATATCACGCCAGCCGTCAGGCGCGCCGTGCAGGCATAACCGGTCTTGCCGTCGATCTGCATCATGCATTCCTTGCAGGCGTTGGCATTGATGCAGGAAAACCGGAACGCCAGCGTCGGGTCGACATGGACGCGCACCCAGCGCAGACCGTCGAGCACCGACTGGCCGGGTTCGAAAGGCACCTCGAAGGACTCTTCGCGCGCCGGTCCATCGGGGCCGCCGCGCCGGATCCTGAGAATCGCGGTCTGTGACATCACGCCGCCTTGCGGGTCGCACCCGCTACAGCTTGCTGCGATAAGCGCAAGGCGCCCTCCTTCATCTCGAACACCTGGTTGACTTCCCATTCGGGCCGCATGCCGGGCAGATCTTCGCGTTGTTGCGCGCCGCGGCTCTCGCGTCGCGCTGCCGCAGCCGTCGTCACGCAACGCGCCGCCAGCAGCATGGTACGCAGGTCGAACCAATCCAGCCGCGAAAGGTCGTAGCCGCCCGCGGACGGTGGCGGCGCTTCGCCCAACTCGATCTGCATCACCGCAAGTTCTTCCAGTGCGGCCTTCAATTTGTCTTCGGTGCGAAACGGGCCGACCTTTTGCGCCATCAGCTTCTGCAGCCGCTCGATCATCGCGGCCGTATTGAACCTGCGCGTGCCTGCCGCACCGCCCAGCATGGCGTGCGATGGCGCCGCGCCGGTGATGCGGGCGGCGCCCTGTGCACGCGCGTGCGCGGCCGCATGGCGTCCGGCGACCGCGCCGAACACCAGCGCCTCGGTGATCGCGTTGCCGGACAGACGGTTCGCGCCGTTGGCGCCTCCGACGGCCTCGCCGCAGGCGTACAGGCCCGGCACGCGAGTCGCCATGTCGGCGCCGACCGTCACGCCGCCCATGTGATAGTGGGCGATCGGCGCCACCTCCACGGATTGATGCGTCAGGTCGATGCCGTTTTTCGCCAGCCGGTCGATCACCGGCCCGAAGTTGTGCCGCAGTTCCGCCTCCGGCACGTGGGCGAAGCTCAAGAACACGCCGCCCGCGGGGCTGCCGCGTCCGGCCTCGACTTCCTTGAAGATCGCATAGGTGGCGACATCGCGCGTCAGGTTGTAGGCGCCGCTTTTCTCGCTGCCGTAGCGC
Source organism: Burkholderiales bacterium (assembly GCA_043775255.1). GTDB lineage: Bacteria > Pseudomonadota > Gammaproteobacteria > Burkholderiales > JAEUOS01 > JAEUOS01. The sequence goes on along the minus strand of JAYVST010000081.1, from coordinate 3,697 downwards.
TCGCTGAATTCCTCGCCGTCGCCATTGAGGAGGCGCCCGCCCAGCTTGTAGCGGAACGGGTCCCACATGATCGGGTCCATGCCGATCAGGCGCGGCGCGAGGTGACCGATGGGAAAGAACTGCACGAACTCCATGTCCTGCAACTGCGCGCCCGCGCGCAGCGCCAGTGCATAGCCGTCGCCGCCCATGTTGGCCGAGGCGCTGTTGCGCGCGTACAGCCGGGTCAGGCCGCCGGTGGCGATCACCGTCGCGCCGGCGCGCAGGGATAAGGGCTCGCCGGTGCGCAAGTGATAGCCGACAGCGCCAGTGGCCGTACCGTCGTGCGTAGCGATATCGGTGATGACGATGTCGCCGACACGCCGCACCGCCGCCACCGGATTCAACTGCGTGCGCAAGGTACGCGATACCGCCGGGCCGGTGTTGAGGAAATCCACATACACGCAGCGCGGCCGGTCATGCCCGGGCGCATGCGCCTGGCGCATGTGGCTGCCGTCCGCCGAGCGTGCCCAGCCCACTTTCCACTCGTCCATCTCGCGGATGCGCGCCGGCCCGTCTTCGACCAGCAATCGCGCCAGGGCCGGGTCGCACAGTCCGCGTCCGGCGGCCAGCGTGTCGTTGTAGTGTGCCTCGGTGGTGTCGGGGCATTCTTCGCCCAGCGCCACGGCGACTGTCATCTGCGCCATCACCGTGGCGCCGGCGCGGCCGATCAGGCCGCGGTCGACCAGCAGCACGCCGGCGCCGGCGCGCGCGGCGGAAAGCGCGGCGTACATGCCGGCGCCGCCGGCGCCGATCACCAACACATCGCAGTCGAGTTCGGTCATGGGGCAGGGTTCTACCAGACTTCGCGGCACAGGGGCGGCACCACGTCGGCGTAGGCCGGCGGCGCCGAGAGCAGACCCATTTGCTGCGCAAACGCATTCAGTGCATCAAGCTTGGCACGGGAAATCGCGGCGTCGTAGAAGGGCGTGTCGCGGCGCACCAGCTCGGCGATCATCGCGGTTTCGGCCGGCGGGAAGTGCGGCCTGGCCGCCACGGTGGCCAGCGCTGGATCTTTTTTCAACGCCATTTGCGCGGCGACGACGGCGCGCACGGCCGCCGCAACTTCGCCAGGGTTTTGCTCCACCTTGCGCTGCGTCGCCACCAGCGCTGGGAAGGTGTAGTCCACCGATCCCGGCGTGCCGTCGCCGCGGCGCGCGTCGAGAATCAGCTTGCCCACCCCGCTCTTGAGCGCCACCTCGCAGCCCATGGCGTTGGCCCAAAAACCGTCGAGCCGCCCTTGCGCCAGCGCTTCGGCGGCCATCACGCCGAATGAAGCCTTGTTGCCCACCGCGCCCGGCACCCGGCCGATCTGCACGTCCTTCTCCGGATCGAGGCCGACGTCGCGCAGCATGCGCGCGAGCCCGTCGACAGGGCCCAGCGCCGCGCCGATGCGCAGTCCGCGCAAGGCCTTCAGGTCTCCGCGTTCGGCGGCGATGTCGGCACGCAGCACGACGTACCAGTACATGTTTTGCGATAGCGCGCAGAGGAGCCGGCAGCCGGCCCAGTCCTTGAAGGCGTAAAGCGGCGCATGCGCCGCGCCGCCCGCGTAGTCGAGCGTGCCGTCGCGCAAGGCCTCGTAGGTGGCGGTGACCGGCCCGAGCAGTTCGATGGTCGCGTCGATCCCCTCTTTTTTGAAAAATCCCAGTTCCACTGCGGCAATGGCCGGAAAGTACGAGGGAGAAATCATGTCGGGAATGGCAATGCGCACGGTCATGATGAGTGTACGGTTCAAGGCAAGGGAAAAGAAAAATTTGCATCCGATTCTATCGGCCGCATGCGCTTGCCACTGCCAATCACGCGATAATCCGGAGAAATTCCAACGTGGAGGCGATCCATGACACTGTCCCGCCGATCCCTGTTGTGCGCGACGCTGGCGGCCGCAGCCTGGCCGGCAGCGGCCCAAGCGCCCTATCCAACCCGCGCGATCCGGATCATCCTGGGATTCGCCGCCGGTGGCCCCCTCGATTTGTGCACCCGCATCCTGGCGCAAGACCTCGGCGCCGCCCTCGAACAAACGGTGCTGGTGGACAACCGGCCCGGGGCGAGCGGGCAGATCGCGACCGACGCGGTGGCCCAGGCCGAACCGGACGGCTACACCCTGCTCTCCACGGCATCGACCTTCATCGTCAATCCGATCCTGAGCAAGCGGACCAGACCCGATCCCCTGAAGGACTTCGTCGCCATTTCGCATACGGCGGTGCTGCCGACCATCCTGGTGGTGGGTCCGGATTCGCCGCTTCAATCGGTGCCGGACCTGGTCAGCGCGGGGCGCATCAAGTCGCTTTCGTATGCCTCGGCCGGCAACGGCGGACCCGCCCATCTGGCGGGCGCCTTGCTGGCGCATTCCACCGGCAACTCAATGATCCACGTGCCGTTCAAGGGCGCTTCACCCGCAATCACCGAAGTGATGGCCGGGCGCGTGGATTTCACCTTCTACACCATGTCCGGCTTGAAAGAACTGGTCGCCGCGAAAAAGGTCAGGCCACTGGCCATCACGGCCGTCAACCGCCATGCGGATTTTCCGCAAGTACCCACCATGACCGAGGCCGGCTTCCAGGGCTTCGACCACGTCGGTGCGTGGTTCGGCATCGTCGGGCCGGCGGGCATGCCGGCTGCCCTTGTCACCCAGCTTGGCAATGCGTTCGATCGCGCCCTGAAGAAGCCCGAGGTGCGCGAGCGCCTGGTCAAACTGGGACTGGTGCCGATCGGCGGGACGCCTGCGGTGTTCAGGAATTTTCTGGAGCAGGACAGTAGCCGCTGGACGGCACTGATCAAGGCGGCCGACATCAAGGCGGAGTGAGCATGAAGGGCGCAGCATCCTGCCGCCTGCGCAGAGCCATGACGCGCGTCGAACGACGGCCAGGTCTGAAAGAGCCCGGAAGCCGTCAACCAGCCAATCTCCAGCGCGCCGGTCAAGCGGGCGGCAGTCGATCCAGAGCGACCTTGCCCGCCGCCGATGAAAGCGCGCTGACCAGCGCACCCCAGCCCATGTCGAGCAGCGACAACCCGAGCGGCCAGTCACGCAAGGTGGCGAGATTGGTCAGGTCGTAGGTGCCGTAGGCGATCAGACCGAACAGCGCACCGAGTAGTGCAGCCTTGAGCGTCCCGGTCTGCCCCACCTGCGGCAGCACCGCGAACAGGACCAGCCCGACGGGATAGCCCGCATAGAAAACCAGCGCGACCGCCCAGCGCGGATCATCGGCCATCAAATGGCCGATGCCCTGCTGGTAAAGCGGTGTGGCAATCAATCCAAGCCAGAGGAGGTCGAGCAGCAGCATCACCGTGGCTGACGCAGCATATGCGACGGAGAATCTACGCGGCGTGGTCATGACATGCGCGATTTGACGTTACCGGCACGTCCGGCCAGTCAGGTTCAACGCCGGCCGAAGGCGCCGCTCACCCCGCCGCTTTCGCGTACTTGCCCGTGAGCTGCGGCGTGAGCCCCTTCAGGCCCTTCTGCTCGCGCTCCAACCGGCTCTCGCGCGCCCAGGTGCGCTTGAGATCGTCGCGCACCTTGATCGCAAGCTTGCCCATGCCTTCGCACTCGAGCTCGACGGTGTCGCTGTCCATGAAGGGCGAGAGGCCGCGGTGGTTGGTGCCGGTGGCGAGGATGTCGCCGGGCTCCAGATCGTGAATCGCCGTCATCCACTCGATGCAG
>JAYVST010000080.1:0-5684 GCA_043775255.1 Burkholderiales bacterium | reverse complement strand
TCGGCCGGATCGGACGCCTTCCGCAGACTCATGGTTCGCCTGCGCGAATCGTCTGCGGATGCGCATGTGTAGCCGTTGCCGACCCGGTGGCGTTTTTGTCGGCGCAGCTCTGGACGGTACTACAGGTTCGATACTAGGGCGGACGCTTGTCAGAGCGTGAAGTTGACCAGCAACTGGTGGAAAGGGCGCAACGCGGGGAAAAGCACGCGTTCGAGCTCCTCGTTGCGAAGTATCAGCGCAGGTTGGCGCGCCTGATTTCCCGTATTGTGCGTGATCCGTCGGAAGTCGAGGATGTGGTGCAGGAAGCCTTTATCAAGGCCTACCGCGCGCTACCCCAATTTCGTGGTGACGCCGCTTTTTATACGTGGCTGTATCGCATCGGCGTCAACACTGCCAAGAATTATCTAGTGTCGCAAGGTCGGCGGGCGCCGACCAGTACCGAAAAAGACGCGGAGGAAGCGGAAACTTTTGACGACGCTGACAAACTAAGGGACATCAACACCCCCGAATCGATGCTGATGTCGCGCCAAGTCGCCGCCACCGTAAACTCCGCAATGGACAAGCTGCCGGAAGAATTGCGGACTGCGATCACCCTGCGCGAGGTCGAAGGCATGAGTTACGACGATATCGCGGAGTTCATGAATTGCCCTATCGGGACGGTACGATCGCGGATTTTCCGCGCGCGCGAAGCCATCGCGGTCGAACTGCGCCCGCTGCTTGGCACCAACAAGGACAAGCGCTGGTAACCGGCGCATTTTTCGGAGACATGCATGATTTCGCAACGCGCCGGTGAACGCGAATCGCTCTCGTCATTCATGGACGGAGAGATGGATCCCGACGGGGTCGATGCCATCCTGCGCGCCTGCCGGACAGGCGCCGGACTGCGCGAAGATTGGGCGATCTATCATTGCATCGGCGATGTCTTGCGCAGTGGCGACATGGGCGGACATTCGGAGAGGCTGGCGGCGAAGTTCGCCGAGCAGCTCTCGCGGGAGCCGCATCTAATGGTGACAAGGCCGCTTGCTGCGGCGCGGACATCGGTATCGCGCACCGCCTCGTTCGCCGCAGCGCTGGCGGGCGTCGCTGCGGTCGCGCTTGTGGCACTGCCACTCTGGAACGGGTCGGCCGATCGAGCGCTTCAGGCCGGCGCCAAGACTGATCCTGCTTCGGTCGTCACTGCAGCGGCGCCGCCGGTCGCACCAGTGACACCGGTGGCTGTCCCGCAGGTGTCGCGCGAGTTTCTTGCCGCGCATCGACAGTATTCCGGCGGGTTGGTCATGCAAGGTGTTGTAGGACAGGTTCGCAGCGTGGCGCTTGAGCCGGGTCGCTGAGCGTGACGAGATCGCGTTTGGTCTGGCTTGGATGGATCTGGTGTCTGTCGGTGTCGTCGGCCTGCGCCGCCGCCGGCGACGCGATGCACTGGCTGCAGCGAATCCAGTCGGCAGCCCAGCGCCTGAACTATTCCGGCAACTTTGTCTACATGCACCACGGCGGCCAACCGCAAACCTCGCGCATTACCCATGTATTCGAGAACGGCAACGAACGCGAGCGACTTGACATTCTCGATGGCGCAGCGCTGATCGTGCTGCGAGAGAACGAAGAAATCAGGTCGTATTCTCCTGAAACCAAGACCGTGATGGTGGAGAAGCGCTGGGCTCGCGGTCCTTTTCCGGCGCTTCTTTCCGATCCGGGCACGACCATCGCGGAGCAATACGAGATTCGCAAAGGGGAGCTTGCGCGCGTTGCGGGTCTTGATTGCCAGGTGCTGATTCTGGAATCTAGGGATCGCCTTCGTTATGGGCACAAGTTGTGGGCGGACCTGACCACGGGGCTGCTTCTCAAGGCGCAGATGTTGAACGAACGTAGCGAGGTGGTCGAGCAGATCGCTTTTTCGCAAGTTGAAATTGGCGGTTCGGCCGAAAAATACGCGACCCGGCTCGCCAAGCCAAAGGGCGTGCGAACCTGGCGCAACATTGCGCCCGGCGCGACGCCGGTGCGGCTGACCGAGAGCGGCTGGCACATTGAAAATCCCCTGCCGGGCTTCCGCAAGGTGTTGGAACTCAAGCGCGGGTTTGGCGCCGTCGAAGTGGGCCAGGTGGTGTTCTCCGATGGACTGGCATCGGTGTCGGTATTCATTGAGCCGCTCGGGCGCGCCGCAACCGCGCATGAAGGCTTGTCGGGTCAGGGGGCGATCAATGTGTACCGGCGTCGAATCGGCGAGCATCTTGTGACCGTTCTCGGCGAAGCGCCGCCGGCATGCGTTACGCGTTTCGCTTTGGCAATCGAATTCAGGCCGCCTTCCAGGCAATAACCGCATCCAAACCCTTCCGGTAATTTCACGAGGTCTCAATGTCGCACCCGCTGTCGTTTCTTCCGATCATTGGCTTGCTTGCCATGTTTCAATTCATGCCGCTCGCGCATGGCCAAGTCAGGGCATTGCCCGACTTCACCGACCTGGTGGACAAGGTCGGGCCTACGGTGGTGAATATCCGCACGACGCAGGCAGCGCCGGGCGCGCGCGGCGGCCAGCGTCCCGGACCAGGCGCCGATGACGACAACCCCTTTTGCGAGATCTTTCCATGGATGTGCCCGCCGCGCGGCGAACGCGCGCCACGCCCGCAGCGGCCCGCCCCGGAACGCGGGGGTGACGAGGTGCCTTCCGGGGTTGGATCGGGCTTCATCCTGAGCGCGGACGGCTTCATCATGACCAATGCCCATGTGGTGCGGGGTGCCGACGATATATACGTTCGGCTGACCGACAAGCGCGAGTTCAAGGCTCGATTGGTTGGTGCGGATCAGCGTACCGATGTCGCCATTGTCAAGATCGAAGCGAGTGGTTTGCCGTCTGTAACGATCGGCGACTCCGGCCGCCTTCGCGTGGGCGAATGGGTAATGGCTATCGGCTCGCCGTTCGACCTCGACAACACCGTCACAGCAGGCATTGTCAGCGCCAAGGGACGCGATACCGGCGAATACGTGCCGTTCATCCAGACAGACGTGGCGATCAACCCCGGCAATTCAGGGGGGCCGCTGATCAACATGCGCGGCGAAGTCGTCGGGATCAATTCGATGATATACAGCCGCTCCGGTGGATTTCAGGGGATATCCTTCGCAATACCGATCGACGAGGCAATGCGCGTGGGCGAACAGTTGCGTACCACCGGCCGCGTCACGCGCGGGTTTCTGGGCGTTCAGCCGGGTGCGGTCAGCAAGGACGTCGCCGAGTCACTGGGTCTGAAAGCGGTGGCAGGGGCGGTGATCGAAAAAGTAGTGCCAAACACCGCCGCAGAGAAGGCCGGGTTGAAAGAGGGCGACGTCATCCTTCGCTTTGACGGCAAGCCGGTCGAAAAGCACACCGACCTGCCGCGCATTGTCGGGAATACGAAGCCCGGTCAAAAGGTGATTGTTCAGCTCTGGCGCAATGGCGCGGCGCGCGAGATTCCCCTCACGTTGGGCGAAATGGAGCCTGAGCGGGTGGCGCAAAGGAATGCCCGTCCGACACCGGTTCCAGGCAAGGACAAGGAGCCGATCGCCAACGCGCTTGGTCTGGTGGTATCCGATCTGGCAGAGGCACGGCGACGCGAACTGAAAGTTGATGGCGGGGTTCAGGTGGATGCTGTCGATGGCGCTGCCGCACGCGCGGGTCTCCGCACCGGTGACGTGATCCTGAAACTGCAAAGCATCGATGTGACCAGCGCCAAGCAATTCAACGAACTTGTAGCCAAACTTGACCTCAAGCGTGTGGTCGCCGTTCTGGTCAGACGCGGCGAAGTCTCACAGTACCTCACCATCCGCCCCGATCGACGTTAGCAAAATTTCGCTAAAATAAGGAGTTAGCGGTTTCTCTTGAGGGCGCGAATGAAATCGCGCCTTTGTTGTTTTCAAGCAAATACAGTTCGTCAAGGCGGTCTCCCGCACATGCAGCACATCCGAAATTTCTCCATCATTGCCCATATCGATCATGGCAAGTCGACCCTGGCAGATCGCATCATCCAGCTTTGCGGCGGCCTAACGGATCGCGAAATGGAAGCGCAAGTCCTTGATTCAATGGATCTTGAGCGAGAACGGGGAATCACGATCAAGGCGCAAACGGCAGCGTTGGAATACCTTGCCCGCGACGGCAAGCGCTACAACCTCAATTTGATCGATACGCCCGGCCATGTCGATTTTTCGTACGAAGTCAGCCGATCGCTTTCTGCGTGCGAAGGTGCTTTGCTGGTCGTGGATGCGTCACAGGGGGTGGAAGCACAGACCGTGGCGAACTGCTATACGGCCCTTGATCTCGGTGTGGAGGTGGTTCCGGTCTTGAACAAGATCGATTTACCCTCGGCCGATCCGGAAAACGCGATCGCCGAGATCGAAGACGTGATCGGCATCGACGCACACGATGCGGTTCGCGCCAGCGCGAAGACCGGGCAAGGGGTGCAGGACATCATCGAGGCAATGATCGCGCGCGTGCCGCCGCCCAAAGGCGACCCGACCAACCCCTTGCAGGCCCTGATCATCGACTCCTGGTTCGACAATTATGTCGGCGTGGTGATGCTGGTGCGTGTCATGGACGGCACGCTCAAGCCGAAGGATCGAATCAAACTGATGGCGGCCGGCGGCATGTTTCTTTGCGAGCAAGTCGGCGTGTTTACGCCGAAGTCACGCCAGAAGGAGAGCCTGTCGGCAGGCGAAGTCGGGTTCATCATCTCCGGCATCAAGGAACTCAAGGCCGCCAAGGTTGGCGATACCGTCACGCTTGCCGAGCGTCCGGCGGCGCGCGCCCTGCCGGGTTTCAAGGAGATCCAGCCCCAGGTGTTCGCGGGCCTGTTCCCGGTCGAGTCGAATCAATATGAGGCCTTGCGCGACTCACTTGAGAAGCTTCAACTCAATGACGCCTCGCTCCAGTACCAGCCGGAAGTTTCGCAAGCCTTGGGGTTCGGGTTTCGTTGCGGTTTCCTCGGGCTCTTGCACATGGATATCGTGCAGGAGCGCCTCGAGCGCGAGTTCGACATGGACCTCATCACGACCGCGCCGTCCGTGGTCTACGAAGTCGTGCTCAGAAGCGGCGAAACCATCGTCATCGACAATCCTGACCGCTTGCCCGATCCGGGCCGAGTCGAGACCATCCGTGAACCGATCATGACAGTCCATCTTTTCATGCCCCAGGAGTACGTGGGCGCGATCATGACGCTTTGCAACGTCAAGCGCGGCGTTCAGCTCAACATGGCCTATCACGGCCGGCAGGTGCACCTGACCTACGAGATGCCGCTCAATGAAATCGTGCTCGACTTCTTCGACAAGCTGAAGTCCGCTTCGCGCGGCTATGCGTCGATGGACTACGAATTCAAGGAGTACCGGGCGGCCGACGTGGTCAAGGTCGATGTACTGATCAACACTGAAAAGGTTGACGCTCTCTCCATCATCGTGCACCGTGCCAACAGCCAGTACCGCGGGCGAGAACTGGTTTCCAAGATGCGCGAGCTGATTCCGCGCCAGATGTTCGACGTTGCGATCCAGGCCGCCATCGGAGCACACATCATCTCGCGCGAAAATGTCAAGGCGCTGCGCAAGAACGTGCTGGCGAAATGCTATGGCGGAGATATCTCCCGCAAACGCAAACTTCTAGAAAAGCAGAAGGCCGGCAAAAAGCGCATGAAGCAGGTGGGTACGGTCGAGATCCCTCAGGAGGCGTTTCT
>JAYVST010000079.1:0-2706 GCA_043775255.1 Burkholderiales bacterium | reverse complement strand
AGGCTGCCATGCCTTCGGCACCTTCGAGCCCTTCTCGCAGGGCAACTCCATCCTCGGTTACGGCATGAGCCTGGCCTCGATCGCCGGGGTCACGCCGTTTCAGCAGCGCCGCTCGGTGGCCATCATGGGCGACGGCGGCTTCTGGCACAACGGCCTGCTTTCGGGCGTGTCGTCGAACCTGTTCAACCAGGGCGACGGCCTCTTGGTGATCATGAAAAACGGCTACACCTCCGCTACCGGCGCCCAGGAACTGATTTCCTCGCCGGAAGAGGAGTTGAAGCGCATGGCCGGCGCCGGCAGCGCAACCCACTCGCAGATGACCATCGAAGACACGCTCAAGGGCGCGGGCGTGAAGTGGATGCGAACGGTGCACAACTACCGTGTCGCCGACATGATGAAGGCGCTCAAGGACGCGCTCGGCACCGGCGAAAAAGGTCTCAAGGTCATCATCGCCGAAGGCGAGTGTCAGCTTGAAAGGCAGCGCCGCATCCGCCCGATCAACGCGGAGAAATTGAAACGCGGCGAGCGGGTAGTGCGGGTGCGCTACGGCATCGACGAGAACGTCTGTACCGGCGATCACGCCTGCATCCGTCTCTCCGGCTGCCCTTCACTGACCATCAAGGACCCGTCGGATCCGCTCAAGGTGGACCCGGTGGCGCACGTGAACAACAACTGCGTCGGCTGCGGACTGTGCGGCGAGGTGGCGCATGCCGCCACGCTGTGCCCGAGCTTCTACCGCACCGAGATCATCCAGAACGCCGGCGCATGGGACCGCTTCATGCGCGGCGTGCGCGAATTCGCGATCGGGCGCCTAACGCCGAAGCGCAGTGCGCCGCGGAGCGCCCTGTGAACGCGGACCGCAACCTCACCCTGGTGATCGGCGCGCTCGGCGGCGAAGGCGGCGGCGTGCTGACCGACTGGATCGTCGCGACCGCGCGCACGGCAGGGTACCCGGTGCAGGCGACCTCCATCCCCGGCGTGGCGCAACGCACCGGCGCGACCACCTACTATGTCGAGATGTTCCCGGTCAAGCGTAGCGAACTCGGCGCGCGCGAGCCGGTCATGTGCCTGGCGCCGATGCCCGGGCAGGTTGATGTGCTGCTGTACTCCGAACTGGTGGAGACCGCCCGCGCGGTGCAGATGGGGCTGGTGTCGAAGCGCACCTCCCTGATCGCCTCCACCCATCGCGTCTACCTCACGGCGGAAAAAATGCAGATGAGCGATGGACGCTTCGACCCCGAACGCGCCATTGCCGCCGCCACCGGCGCCGCCAGAACGGCGGTCCTGTTCGACATGGAAGCCGCAACCCGACAGGCCGGCACCGTGATCTCTGCGGTGATGTTCGGCGCGCTGATCGGCTCCGGCGCATTGCCGCTGGCACGCGCCGACGCCGAAGGGGCGATCCGTGCAGGCGGCAAGGGGGTGGATGCGAGTCTCAAGGGGTTCGCAGCCGGCTATGCGCGGGCGAGCGCGGGACCCGGTGCTTCGGTGCCCGCAGGCACTGGTGCTGCGGCGCCCACGGGCACCGGTGCTGCGGCGCCCACGGGCGCTATGGCGACGCCGGCGCCGATAGCCGCTCCGGACAAACGCATCGAGTCCGACTTCCCGGAAAGCGTTCGGGACGTACTGGCCTTAGGCGTCCTGCGTTGCCTCGACTACCAGGACGCGGCCTACGCAGCCCTCTATCTCGACCGACTGGCGCCGGTGCTGGCCACCGACCGGGCGACCGGCGGCGGACCGCTGTTCATGGCCACGCGCGAGACCGCGCGCTTTCTCGCCCTGTGGATGTGCTACGAAGACGTGGCGCGGGTGGCCGACCTCAAATCGCGCCCGGAACGCTTCGACGGCATTCGCGCCGAAGCCGGCATCGGCAAGGCCCTGCCGATCAAGGTGGTGGAGTTTTTCAAGCCGGGCTATGACGAAATCGCCGACCTGTTGCCCGAAGCGCTGGCGCGGCGCGTGCGCGCCCATGGCAAGCGCCGTGGCCGCGCGGCGATCTTCGAAAACGGCATCCATGTCACCAGCACCTCGGTTTTAGGCACACTGCAGTTGCGCGCGCTTGCGCTGATGAGTCGCTGGCGCCGCGGCTCCTCGCGCTACGCCGCCGAGCAGGCGTTGATCGAGCGCTGGCTCGCCGCCATCGTGGCTGCGCCGACACAGCCTCTGGCCACGGAGATCGCGCTCACCGCTCGCCTGATCAAGGGCTATTCCGAAACCCATGCGCGGGCGAAGGAAAACTTCACTCGAATTCTGGAAGGCATCATCGAAAGCGACCGCATCCCTGACCCCGGCACGCGCGCGCAGGCCATCAAGCGCGCCCGCGAAGCGGCGTTGGCGGCCGCCGAAGCCGGCCCACTCGATGCCGCTCTGGCCCCTTACGGCGTGGCGCCACGCGAACCGCGGGCCATGCCGATCAGGTTCCACCCGCGTGCCGACCGCGATCGCTCCGGCCGAGTGATCAAGGCGCAGGGAATGAAGCCGGATTGATGCCATGGAGATGCCCGTTGATCTGGCTTCCCGGCTCGCGCGAATGGCGCTGGCCGGGATCGACCGCGAGTATCCGCACAAGCTGGACCATGTGCACAACAGCGCGGCCGACGCGCGCACGCCGCGCGCGATGCACCCGGCGTTCTACGGTTGCTACGACTGGCATTCCTCGGTACACAGCCACTGGATGCTGGCGCGCCTGCTGCGGGCCTGCCCGGA
>JAYVST010000078.1:0-2639 GCA_043775255.1 Burkholderiales bacterium | reverse complement strand
CACGCGCCGCATGAAGCAATGCCGCAGCCGAATTTGGTACCGGTGAGATTGAGATGGTCGCGCAGCACCCACAGGAGCGGGGTGTCGGGGGCGGCATCGACTTCCGCGATCCTGCCGTTGATGTCGAGTGTCTGCATGGGATTCCTGTCGATGGCCAAGCGCGGGAAACGAAAGTATCCGATATTTTCTACCGGGAAGTGAAGCCGCGCTCGAGCGCGGCCACCGCCAGGGCATCCGCCCAGATCGCGTACCCGGCGGGCGAGGGGTGAAAGCCGTCGTCGGCGAACATCGCAGGCAGGACCTGCACCGCAGACGTCACATGGACCAGATCGGCCAGCCTGATCCGGCGCGCTGCGCCATCGAGCAGGGCGGCGCGGGCGCCGAGGTAGGTGGCAAGCAGTTTGGGCAATGATGGAAAGCGCGCCATCGGCGGTGCAGCCGAGACCAGCACCGGCGCTGGCCCGACCCTGGCGCGGACCGCTTCTATCAACTCCGCGAGGCGTGCCGCGTAGCGCCGTGCGGACGTGTGTTCGAGCACGTCATTGACGCCGAAGGCGAGCACGATCAGGTTCGCCGGGGTCGCGGCTACAACGGGTAGTAGAGCGAGATGGGCCTGACGCACGGTGGCGCCAGAGAGCCCGCAGGCCTGCCAGTGCACCGCACGGCCGCTGCGCTCTGCGAGCCGAAGAGCGAGTTGTCCGGTCAGCGCCTGGGTATGCAGCGCGGCGCCGACCCCGGCGACGGTGGATTCACCGATCGCGACAATGCGCAGTGGCTCGCGCGACGAAACCCCCGCCGCCACGCCGCAGGTCGGCCCGCCCGCCGGTGGCAGGCGTGGCGTGTCGCGCCGCACGCGCCGCCCCTGGAGCAGCAGCCAGGGTGCCAACGGCGCGAACGCCAGCGCCAGGGCGAGGCCCTTCATGCCGCGCCTTTGGGCCCTATGCGAACTGCGAGAAATCCGGCTTGCGCCGCTCAAAAAATGCCGCGAACGCCTCTTTGGCCTCGGGCGATGTGAGCATCTTGCGGAAATGCGCGCTTTCGTCGGTCATCTGCGCTTCAACTGCTTTCAGGTGCGCACCCTTCATCAGCTGCTTGGTGGTGCGCACCGCCCCTGCCGGCAGGGCTGCCAGCTTGTGCGCCCGAGCGCGCGTGAAGGCGGCCAGTTCGGCTGCGGGCAGGATCTTGTTGACCAGCCCCATGTCGCGCGCCTCGCCGGCGTCGAAGGGCTCGCCGAACATGAGCTTTTCGGCGGCGCGCTGGTAACCCGCCAGTGCCGGCAGCAACAGGCTGGAAGCAGCCTCCGGGCACAGGCCGAGGGAGGCGAAAGGCAACGCGAAGCGCGCGTTCTCTCCCGCATACACCGCGTCGCAGTGCAGCAGCATGGTGGTGCCGATGCCGACGGCGGCGCCGGCGACTGCGGCCATGATCGGCTTTTTCGCATGCGAGATGTTGTAGAGGAACTGGAATACCGGGCTGTCGCTGCCCGATGGGGGCTGCTTGAGAAAATCCTCCAGGTCGTTGCCGGCGGTGTAGATGTCCGGCCCGCCTTCGAACAGCACCACGCGCACATCCACGTCGGCATCGGCCGCCTTGAGGGTGTCGGCCATGGTTTGATACATCGCCGCCGTGATGGCGTTTTTCTTGGCAGGGCGATTGAAGGCGATGGTCAGCACGCTGCCGTCGCGGCCGATTTCGATATCACTCATGGTTCGTGCTCCTTGTGCGGTCGAAAATACGGTGAATGGTCAATCGGCAAACGCCTTCGGGCGGAAGGCTGGGTGCAAGGCTGGGTGCAAGGCGGCATTGCCGACAACCTTCGCGATCTGGGTGTCGCGCCAGGCGCCGACCATGGGCCAGAGTCGTTAGCGACCGTGCGGCTTGAAAAAGCCGCAGTGTCCCACGCGCTTGCCACCGATGGCCGCCGGGTCGATCGCGCTGGCCATCGTGCGCAAGGTCCTTGATGCCGGTGCTCACTTGGGCCACAGGATCATCTGCGTGCAGCGGAACAGGACGATGATCTTGCCGCTTTGCCGGTGTGTGACCGTCGCATCCCATACCTGGGTGGTGCGCCCGAGGTGCGCCGCACGCGCCTCGACCTCGATTGCGCCGTCGCGCGCGGTGCCCAGATGATTGCTTTTCAGTTCCAGCGTGGTGAAGCCGCTCGCGCCCTCCGGCAGGTGCGCCACGCATGCGTACCCGCAGGCCGTGTCGGCTAGCGTAACAACCGTGCCTGCGTGCAAAAAGCCATTCGGGGCGAACAGTTCACGGCGGATCGCAAGTTCGGCGCGCGCCATGCCCTGTCCGAGTTCGAGGATTCGCACGCCCAGCAGGCCCGGCAGATGGCCGGCGCTGCGCTGGTTGAAGTAGGCAGCGTCCTGCTCTGGAAGATATTTCGACATTGTCAGACCTCGCGCCGACGTCTACAGGGTTTCGAAAATGCCGGCCGCCCCCATGCCGGTGCCCACGCACATCGTGACCATGCTGTATTTCGCCTTGGTGCGGCGCGCACCGTGGATCGCGGTAGCCGCGCGCATGGCGCCGGTGGCGCCGAGCGGATGGCCGAGTGCGATGGCGCCGCCGTTCGGGTTGACTACGGCGGTGTTCAGGCCAAGGTCGCCGATCACCGCCAGGGATTGCGC
>JAYVST010000077.1:0-7622 GCA_043775255.1 Burkholderiales bacterium | reverse complement strand
GTCGAGGTGGGGGCGGACCAGGAGGCGCATCTTGTGCAATGGCTGTCCAAGCGCCTGGCAGTGCCCGTGCGCGCACCGGGCCTGTCGCGCCACGGCTTTCGCCTGATTGGCGGACGCCTCCTCCCGGGCGACGACCGTCCGGTGGCCCAGTTCATGTATCAGAACGACGCCGGCAAACGCCTCACCCTGTATTTGCTCAGCATGCCCAAGGCGCGCACTGCGGCTGTCCGGCAGGCGACCGAATCGGCGTTTCGATTCGAGCGCGTCGGCGAAGTCAATGTATTCCACTGGACCGACGACGTGCGCGGCTACGCGCTCTCGGGCGATTTGTCGCGCGAAGAGTTGCTGCCGATTGCGCGCACGGTCTACGACGACCTCGAAACCAAGGACAGCAAGGGCGGCTGAACCGCCGTGCCGAACACCTGTGCCGCTGTTGGCCGCGCCGCTATCAGAGCGCAACGCCGAATCTGCGAATGGCGTCTTCGCGCGTGTAATACCCGCGCGCGATATCGCGCTCGATTTCCGCCCGCGAGCGCGCGGACGCTTGGCCGAAGCCGCCGCCCCCGGGGGTTGACACTTCGATGACATCGCCCTCCTTGAGGCCGATGCCCTGATCCTTGGACAGGTGCGGGGGCACATAGGCCACACCGGCGCGCATGATGCGCACACGATTGACCCCGCCATCGGCGCCGCCCTTTGCACCCTGCGGCCCGCTGCGGCCATGGTCCATTACCATCGATGCGACTGCCTCGCCGCGGCGCAGGCGGATCTTGTAATTGACGCCGAAGCCGCCGCGGTGCTCGCCCGCGCCGCCGGAACCTTCATGCAGCGAAAACTCCTCGAACAGCACCGGATAGCGCTGCTCCATGATTTCCACCGGCGTGGTCTTGGAAATGCCGATGGTCGAGCAGCCGTTCGACATGCCGTCACCACGGGGATTGCCGCCATAGCCCCCGCCGGAGATCACGTACATCACGTAGGACTGCCCGGTTTTCGGGTCAGTGCCGCCGACGCCGAGATTGCCGCTGGTGCCGGCGGGCGCGGCGAAAAGCTGGTCGGGAATCGCCTTCGACAACGCGGAGAACACGGCTTCGGCGATGCGCTGGCTCACCTCGGCCGCGCAGCCCGATACCGGGCGCGGGTATTGCGCGTACAGGAAGGTGTCGTGCGGCTCGACGATGGCGAGCGGCGCGAAGGTGCCGGCGTTGATCGGGACCTCCGGGAACACATGCTTGACCGCGAGATAGATCGACGACTTGGTGGTGGCGATGACGCTGTTCATCGGCCCGCGACAGGGTGGGGACGACCCCGTCATGTCGAACTCCAACATCGCATGATCGACGCCGCCGGTCTTGGTTACTTTCATGACGATGGTGAGCGGCGCATCGACCACGCCGTCCGAATCGACATACGCCCGCCCCTCGTAGACCCCGTCCGGGATGGTCGCGATCTTTGCGCGCATTTGTGCTTCGGCACGACCCTTGAGTTCGGCAATACCCAGGTCGACGACGTCTGCGCCGTAACGGTCGAGCAGGGCGGCTAAGCGCCGCTCGCCCGTGGCAAGCGCCGCCGCCTGCGCCTTGATGTCGCCGATACGCTGGTCCGCCACGCGGATGTTCGACAGGATGATCGACATGATCTCGTCGTCGATCACGCCCGCCTTGTAGAGCTTGACCGGCGGCAGGCGCAGCCCTTCCTGCTCGACTTCGGTGGCATTGGCCGAGAAGCCGCCCGGCACCATGCCGCCGGTGTCGGGCCAATGGCCCGTGTTGGCCAGCCAGCACCAGAGCGTGCCGCGATGAAAGAACGGCTTGACGAACTTCACGTCCATCAGGTGCGTGCCGCCCAGGTAGGGATCGTTGAGAATGAAGACATCGCCCTCGTTTAAGGTGATGGAACGCTCACGGATGCGTTCGATCACCGCCTGCACCGAAAACTGCATGGTGCCCACGAACACCGGCAAACCGAGTTCGCCCTGGGCGATGAGTTCGCCGTTGTCGCGATGATAGATGCCGTCGGAGCGGTCCAGCGCTTCGGATATCACCGGCGAAAAGGCGGCGCGCACGAAGGCTAAGTCCATTTCATTGCAGACCTGATTGAGTCCACTTTGCAGAACCGCGAGGGTCACCGGATCAAGTGCCATAAGCGGCCTTCAGGCGGTGGGGAGGAAAGCGCGTATCGGGTAGCAGGTGCGGCCGCTCAAGCCGCGACGCGCGAAGTGGTTCGATCATCATGAAAAGACGGTTGCGCATGGTCCTAGACTTTCAGGATGAGATTGCCGATCGGGTCCTGCGTCGCCGTGGTGCCGGGTTCGACCACCGTGGTGCAATCGAGCTGTTCGACAATAGCCGGCCCGGTGAATGGCACGCCTTGCGGCAGGAATTCGCGCCGGTAGACCGGGGTTTCGAGCCAGGCGCCGGCAAACCACACCTGACGGCGTCCGATCTCGGCTTCAGCGAGTGTCGCCCTCGGAGTCGCCGCCGCGATCGCCTTCAAGGATACCGGCCGGCGCCTGCCGATCACGGCCGTATGGAGGTTGACCAGAACCGGCAGGATTTCCTTCAACTCCACCCCGAAACGCTGCCAGTAGGCGGCTTCGAACAGGGCGCGCAACTGCGCAAGACTGATGGCGGGATCGAGAATGGCGACCGAGAGAATGTGGCTCTGGCCCTGGAACTGCATGTCGGCGCTGTGCACCGCGTCGATGCGCTCGACTTCGACCCGCTCGCGCGCGATGGTCGCGCCCCCGGAAGCGACCTGGGCGGCAAAAACGCGCGCGACCTCCCCCTCCTCCACGGCATGCAGGGCGCGGTTGACGGCTCGGACATGATCGTGCCGCACATCGGCGACGGCGCAGCCGAGCGCATTGGTCAGGCCCGGACGCGCCGGGATCAGGACCTTGGGGATGGACAATTCGCGCGCCAACGCCGAGGCGTGCAACGGACCGGCGCCGCCAAAGGCGAACAGGGCGAAGTCGCGCGGGTCATGGCCGCGACTCAGGGACACCATGCGGATGGCGCCTGCCATCTTGTCGTTGGCAATCGTCAGGATCGCCGCTGCCGCCGCGTCCGCGTCCAGGCCCAGGGGCCTGCCCACATGCTCCAGGATAAGTTCACGCACCCGCGCAAGCGATACCGGGTTCGTGACCGACAGCAACTTGTCCGGATCCAGACGCCCCAGCACCAGGTTGGCGTCGGTGATGGTGGGCCGGGTCCCGCCACGCGCGTAGCAGATCGGCCCGGGCGTCGCTCCCGCACTTTCGGGGCCGACATGCAGCATGCCGGCCGCGTCCACCCAGGCCAACGAGCCGCCGCCGGCGCCGATGGTGTGCACGTCGACCATCGGCACATGGATGGGCATGGCGTACTCGAGTTCGAGTTCGCTGGAGACCGAGGGCAGGCCGTTCTGGATCAGGGCGACGTCGGTCGAGGTGCCGCCCATGTCGTAGGTGATAAGGTTCGGCTCGCCCGATTGCATGCCGGTATAGGCCGCCGCGATCACGCCGGACGCAGGACCGGACATCACCGTATTGACCGCATGCTCGGCCACGATCGCCGCAGCCACCGTGCCGCCGTTGCCCTGCATCACCAGCAATTCCCGGTTGAAGCCTCTCGCCTTGAGCTCGGCCACGAGCCGTTCGATATAGCGCGCGAGCACCGGTTGCACCGCCGCGTTGACAGTCGCGGTGACCCCGCGCTCATACTCGCGGTACTCGGACACCACCGTGTGGCCGGCGGTGACGAATTCATTGGGCCAGAGCGAACGCACGATCTGCGCCGCACGCACCTCGTGTGCCGGATTGATGTAGCTGTGCAGGAAATGGATCACCACGGCCTCGCAACCGGCCGCCACGAGGGTGCGCGCGGCGTCGGCCACGCCGGCCTCGTCCAAGGCGGTGAGAACCTCGCCCTCCGCGTCCATCCGCTCCGCAACTTCTAAGCGCAGTTCGCGCGGAATCAACGGCACGAAGGTGCCGGTCAGGCCATACGCTGCGGGCCGGGTGCGCCGGCCCAGTTCGAGCACATCGCGAAAGCCGCGCGTGGTGATCAGCCCCACCCGGGCGATTCGGCGCTCCAGCATCGCATTGGTGGTGGTGGTGGTGCCGTGGATGATGGCGGACAGGCCGGCCGGGTCGGCACCGGCGGACTCGATCGCCGCCAGCACGCCGAAGGCCTGGTTGTCGGGCGTGGTCGGCACCTTGGCGAGTTTCACCGCGCCGGAGATCTCGTCGACCAGAATCAGGTCGGTGAAGGTGCCGCCAACGTCGATGCCTGCGAGTTTGCTCAATCCAGTGGCCCTTCAAAGCTGCCGGATCAAGGGGCGAAACAGTTTTTCGAGTTCATCGATCTGGAACTTTCCGCTCTCGAAAAGGCCGATCATCTTCCGATAAAGTTTCATCGCATTTGCATCGATGACCCAGCCGTTGATGCGCAGGAACGCATAAATGGCAGCAAAAGCGATCCGCTTGTTGCCATCGAGAAAGGGATGATTGATGGCAAGGCTCTCCAGCAAGGCGCAGGCTTCCCAAACGATGTCATCGTAGTACCCGCTTTGCGGGCGGAACAAGGCGGACTCGAGCGCGCCCATGTCGCGCACGCCATGGGCGCCGCCATGGCGTTCAAGGCCCCGCTGATGCAGATAAAGCACATCCGCAACCGTCAGGTAGTCACGCTCGGCCACTGTTGTTCCTACTTGGCCAACTCGGCATACAGCTTGTCGAACTTCACCAGGCTTTCCTCATAAGCCGCGATCACGTGCTTGCGGGCCCGACCGGTCTGTTTGCGCTCCAGGTATTCGCGCATGGCTTCATCAAGCAGCGCCTGGAACTGGCGGCCTTCCTTGCGGGCGAGTGCCTTGAATCGATCGAGGATCTCCTGATCGGCCTGCGAGGCGAATTTCACTTTGGCGATGTCATTGGCGCCCATGGTTCAACTCCTACGGTTTTGGCATGATTTATCTTGATGTCTCATGATAACAGTGGCAGCTTCATCAACGTCGCTGACCATCAATGCCGCGAAGTGTTCAGGCCGCACGCTCCGCGTAGTTGTTCGCCAGCGCCCCCAGTGTCTTGTTGACTGCAACCGCATCGTGCGGAATCAGGAGGTACCGCCAAGGCTTGCCGTTGTGTTCCTGCGAATACTGGGTCGCCCGTGCACACCACTCCCGCGCAGCGTGTGCTTTAGCCTGCACCTCGATACTCTCCATGTCTGCCGCCTTCTTGGTTTCGATCAGCAGGTTTGTCTCGGCAAGCGCGGCGACAAAATCCGGCACGTACTCCGGCTGATCGACGCCGCGCCGATAGAAGATATTGAATTGTCCCTGCATCGGACGAAACCAGCGCAGCGAATCGCGTTCGAGAATCAGCGCCAACACTCGCTCGGTGTCCGACTGGAACTTCTGCGTGCGGTAGGCGCATCTGGTGAAGCCGCCATACGCGACAGTGGCGATCTTGCTCTTGTCGGGCGGCGTCTGTTGCAATGTCAGCACCTCGCCCTCGGCCGTGATAGCGCCCGGCTTGAGCGCCGTGACGCCCTCGCTGACGATGACCTCGGACTCGCCCACGTCCTCGAAATAATGCTGCGCCATCTGCGCGTGGATGTTGTCGGCAATCGCCTTGCATTGGTTGCCGAGCACGTTGTGCAACTCGGCATCGGTCTTGAGGTAGGTCCTGAAATGCACTAGTGCCTGCCCGGCCAGTGCGTAGACCAGATCGGCGTGGGCGTCGTACGAGATGTCGTCAAAGCCGATCAGTTCACGCACGATGTAGTCCTCAAGCCGCGCTTCGCCGATGGTTGAAGACTGACCGTAGAGAACATCCGTGCCGGTTTGCAGGCCGCGCCCCACGAGTTGCTGGTCCTGCGGCTGAATGTTCATTCTCGACAAGTCAAGCTTGAACGGCCGGTAGCCGCTCTGCACGACGCCCTTGGGCTTCACGATAATGCGCGGAATGTCGATCGCGTATTCGACCACGACCGCGATCGTCTTCCTGACAATCTCGGCAACGTTCGCGCTGGCGTCCGAAAGCAGTTGCGCTTGCGCCGGCGTTACGAGTTCCTCCACCCGGCGAATGATCCGATCGGTCACATCAGCGTGAGCCAAGGCCGCGCTGGTCGGCACCACGGATTGCTGGCGGCTGAGTTCCGTGATCACGTCGAGCGCCGCCAATGCCACCGTCGACTCCTGGCCGGTGTGGAACACACTCACCGGCGCCACACCGACCCGGTAGGTCGATCGCGCGGAATCCGCCGCGACTGATCCACCCGAAGACCCGCTCGCCGATGCTGCGACACCGAGAATCGCGTTGATTGTCGGCGTCACGGCAATGCTGCGCAGCCCGCCCGCACCATCCCCGAGAGGGTCAAGCCTCCGCTCCTTCAACCGAATCGGCGAGTCGCCGCAGCCGGCCTCCTCCACCACTTCCTGAAATTTGTCGTGGGCGATGATGTTCAGCCGGTCCACCGCTTCGACGCCTGTCTTGCGGCCATATGGCAGCCGCAGCCCGCGGCCGATGGATTGCTCGATCAACGTCCGAGCGTTCGCGGCGCGCAGCGGTACGATGGTGTAGAGGTTGGTGACGTCCCAACCCTCCTTGAGCATATTGACGTGGATCACGATTTCGGTCGGCTCGTCGTAACTCTCCACAGCGAGCAGCTTCTGGACGATCTCGTCCCCTTCCGCTCCGCTGGTGGTGCTGCTATCGATCTGGATCACCTTACCGGCATAGCGGCCGTCGAACAAATCTTTGGAAATCAGCTGCATCAACTGGCCTGCGTGCGTGGTGTCACGGGCGATCACCAGCATGAACGGCTTGACCGGCCGCTCTCCAGTCTGCTGCGCGTAGGTCAGCAAGTGCACTTTGGTTTCCTCATGCACCCGCACGCCATCCATCAGCTTGATGCGTTCGAGCTGCTCGGCACTATGGGCGGCGGGGTCGAAGTTCCGCTGCGTAACCACCGCCGGCTCCTTGACGAAGCCATCCTCGATGGCCCGTGCCAGCGGATAGTCCATCACGACGTTCTTGAAAGGCACAGTCTTGCCGCCCGCCGCCTCGGTGAACGGAGTAGCCGTGAATTCCATGCTCAATACCGGCTTGAGCTCATTCAGCGCCCGCACGCCGGCGCCGGCACGGTAGCGGTGCGACTCGTCCATCAGCAACACCAGGTCGGGCAAGTTGGCCAGATAATCGAAATAGCTTTCGCCCAAGTATTCCGAAAGCCGCTTGATGCGCGGCGACTTGCCACCCCGCACCTCGGTATTGATCTTCGAGATATTGAAGATGTTGATCTCGATGCCACCCAACAAGCTTTTCGTTCCGCACTGCTCGTAGTTATCCCCGGTAATCACCTCCGGCACAGTCACGGCAAACTCCGCGATGCCCTTGAACACGTACTTCGGCGTGTTGGGCGTGAAGTCGCGGATCAGCTTGTCGTAGATCGTCAGATTCGGCGCCAGCACGAAAAAATGCCGGTAGCCGTAGGCCGCATGCAGGTAGCTGATGAAAGCGCCCATCAGGCGCGTCTTGCCGACGCCGGTGGCCAAGGCGAAACACAGCGACGGAAAATCACGCTCGAAATCCGACAGCTTGGGAAACTGCCCCTTCAGCGCCTCGACCATGCCTGCCA
>JAYVST010000076.1:0-3389 GCA_043775255.1 Burkholderiales bacterium | reverse complement strand
TTCGCGGCCTTCAATATCCTGGAAGCGCAGTTGCCCGCACTGGTGTCGCGCATCGCTCCGCCGGCCGGCAAGGGCGCCGCGCTGGGTGTCTACAATACGACCCAGGCGCTTGGTTTGGCCGCCGGTGGCGTTGTTGGCGGAATGCTGGTAAAGTATACAGTACTTCAGGCAGTATTCGTTTTTGGTGCGGCGATGATGTTGCTCTGGTTCATCGCCGCTTTTTCGATGCGTGAACCGGAGAAGCGGCAGCCGGCAAACGCGATTTCTCTTGAAGGAGATTTCAAGCATGGCCTCAGTCAATAAAGTCATTTTGGTCGGCAACCTCGGCAAGGACCCCGAAGTGCGCTATGCGCCCTCCGGCGACGCTTTCGCCAACGTCAACATCGCAACCACCCGGTCCTGGAAAGACAAGACCTCCGGCGAGAAGAAGGAGGAAACCGAGTGGCACCGCATCATCTTCAACGGGCGCCTGGCGGAAATCGCCGGTGAATATCTGAAAAAAGGACGATCCATCTACGTCGAGGGCCGTTTGCGCACCCGCAAATGGCAGGACAAGGACGGGCAGGAAAAGTACACCACTGAAATTGTCGCCGACCAGATGCAGATGCTGGGCAGCCGCGAAGGCATGGGCGGAAGCGGGATGGATGAAGGTGGCGGTGGTGGAAGCGCGCGCCCGCAGTCCAGCGCGCCACGTCCGGCAACGGCGGCGGCGAAGAAGCCGGCGGGCAACTTCGACGATATGGATGACGACATTCCGTTTTAAAGCGCGTCAAACAGAGATTTTTTTCGATAGGCCCTCCGGCATGCGATGCTTGCGCCGGGGGGCCTTTTTATTTTTGGCCACCCAGGAAATGTGTTGGGGTACAGGCGGGACACTTAAGGGGCGAAGGCGTGCTGCCTATCCTTCGCGATCGCGCTCATAATAAAATCTTGAGCCGCAATTTTTGTATCAATGACTTGTCTGATGGAAAACTCTGGTGATGTTGGGAGGCGCGCGGTGAGAACGGTATTCTCTAGATTGCAGGTCCATGGGTTTCGCCACTTACGGGATGTGGACCTGCCTCTGGCGCCGTTGAATGTTCTGATTGGCGCGAACGGTGTTGGCAAGACCTCCGTTCTGGAAGTGATGAGCCTTTTGGCAGCTTCGGCCGACGGGCGTTTGGATCAGACGGTTTCGACGGCGGGCGGCCTCTCAAGCCTGCTTACCCGCGATCGCGACCAACCTATGCGCTTGGCATTGGACATGCCTGTCAAGGGTCATGAGCCTATCGAATATGAACTGAGTTTGCGGGCCGGTGGTTTGAGCTATGGGATACCCACGGAACGATTGACGCAGCGTCGGAATGACCCCACGGACAAATCTCCATCCTTCAAATTTTTTGAGTCCCGCGGTAGCGACATTCGCTATTTCGAGGGCAAGTTGGGAAAACTTGTTCGGCCCACCTGGGAGCACAAGCCGTTCGAGACATCGCTATCCCAGGTACCGAAGATGTTTCGCGAACCTGAGCATTTTCGAGAGGTCCTCGCGTCATCCACGCTTTACCATGCACTGGACGTCTCTCCACGTGGGCCGGTACGTTTGCCACAAGCGATGCGTCCTGTGCAATTGCCTGGGAAGGACGGTGAGGATTTGGTGTCATGTCTGTACTTTCTTCGCGAGACCGCACGGGATCGTTTCGAAGCAATTGAGGACGCGCTTCACGCCGCATTTCCAAATTTTGAACGCATGGACTTCCCGCCAGTGGCTGCTGGATCGTTGACGATGACTTGGAAAGAGCGACAGTACACACAGCCGCTTTACACGCATCAACTCTCCGAAGGGACTCTGCGGTTCATTTGGCTAGTGACTTTGTTGCAGAGCCCGGGCCTTCCGACAATGACTCTGATCGATGAACCGGAAGTAAGCTTGCATCCTGAAATGCTGCGATTGCTGTCCGGATTGTTCCGCGAAGCCGCCACTAGAACTCAACTCATCGTTGCGACGCATTCGGAGCGGCTTGTCGGCTTTTTGGAGCCCTCCGAGTTATTGGCGTGCGACCTTGATGAACAAGGTGGCACGGTTGTCACCCGAGCCAGCAATTTGGATCTGAGTGCCTGGCTCGGGGAATACAGCCTCGGCCAGCTTTGGGGGCTTGGGCGATTGGGCGCCAAGGCGTGAGCATCCGCATCGCGATCCTGGTTGAAGGCGCCACCGAGCGGGCGTTAATGCCCACTTTGCGTGAGTTTTTGAAAGCGCGCTTGACCAGCGGGGCCATGCCAAAAATCGATTTGGTTACATGTGATGGTCGCTTGCCAACGCGCGACAAACTGCAAAGGATGGTTGTAAACCTGCTATCCGGCAAGAACGCGGCGGACTTCGTGATTGCCCTTACCGACGTTTACACCGGTACACGCGAATTCACTGGTGCGATAGACGCTAAAGACAAGATGCGAGCTTGGGTTGGAAACGAGCCGAGATTTTTCCCTCACGTGGCATTGCACGATTTTGAAGCTTGGTTGTTGCCTTTCTGGGGGACTATCCAGGAACTCGCGGGCAGTTCTCGTGCTTCACCTGGCGCCCGGCCGGAATTGGTAAATCATGACAATCCTCCTGCCCATCGTCTTCAAGAGGTGTTTCGTACAGGCAGCAAGGGCCGGGCCTATGTAAAGCCGCGTGACGCCGCGAGAATTTTGCGCGATTGCAATCTGACGATAGCCGCTGATGCTTGTCCGGAACTCAAATCGTTTTTGAACACTATTTTGCGGCTTTGCGCAGGCCCCGAACTCTAGCAGCCTGTCGGACTTGGGGAACGTCGGCTGCAAATCGACCGCAGCGGTCCATTTTTCACCGCCTTCTTGCCCCATAGCCGGGCTATGGGACGGCGAATGTGGCAAAAATTGTCCTCGCTGGGGCCGATTTTCGCTTTCGACGCCCCAAGTCCGACAGGCTGCTAGACCGAAAAAGAAGAGCCGCAGCCGCAGGTGGTTTGGGCGTTCGGATTCTTGATCACGAACTGCGCGCCCTCCAGATCTTCCTTGTAGTCGATTTCCGCACCGACCAGATACTGGTAGCTCATCGAATCGATGAGCAATTTGACACCGTTTTTTTCCAGCGTCGAATCATCTTCATTGACCGTCTCGTCGAAGGTGAACCCGTACTGGAACCCGGAGCAGCCGCCGCCGGTCACGAATACCCGGAGCTTCAAGTCCGGATTGCCTTCCTCGTCGATGAGCTGAGCCACCTTGGTGGCCGCGCTATCGGAAAAGACGAACGGGACGGGCATTTCGGTCGGAGCATTCATGGCGCCACCTCGAAGATCGAATCGATCAGAATTTCAATAAAACCATTATGGGGCCGAACCATACCAAGTTCAAACGCATCGTGAGTAGGGTTTTCGGCCGTCGCGCGC
>JAYVST010000075.1:0-3045 GCA_043775255.1 Burkholderiales bacterium | reverse complement strand
GTTGGAAGGGGGCGAAGAAACGCGTAAACCCAGTATGGGGGCGGTTCTCAGAGCTTTCTGGCCTGCTGCGGAGCAGTTACAAATAGGTGATGTCGTTATAATAAATTCGGCGTTTGCCGTCAAGGTGTTACGGAGCCCGACGTAGTCCAACTGCCGAATCTAGGATTATTCCAGTGGCTTCCAGGCAATGCCCGTGCAGCCCGGAATTTTGCTCAGACGTTGAACCTGAAATGCATGACATCGCCATCGTGCACGACGTACTCCTTGCCTTCAAGCCGCATTTTCCCCTTGTCCTTCGCGCCTTGCTCGCCGCCTAGCGCGATGTAATCGTCGTAGGCGATGACTTCGGCGCGGATGAATCCCTTCTCGAAATCGGTATGGATCACGCCCGCCGCCTGCGGCGCGGTGGCGCCCACTTGCACGGTCCAGGCGCGCACTTCCTTCTCGCCGGCGGTGAAATAGGTCTGCAAGCCCAACAGGGTGAAGCCGGCGCGGATCACGCGGTTCAGGCCGGGCTCGGTCATGCCCATCTCCTTGAGGAAATCGAGCTTGTCGGCATCGTCGAGGCCGCCGATCTCGGCCTCGATAGCGCAACTCAGCGCGATCACCGGCGCATGTTCGGCGGCGGCGTGCGCGCGCACGCGGTCGAGCATCGGATTGTTTTCGAATCCGGTTTCCGAGACGTTGGCCACATACATGGTCGGCTTTGCCGTCAGGAGGAACAGCGCGCGCACCAGCACCTGCTCTTCCTTCGACAACGGCACGCTGCGCGCAGGCTTGGCAACGTTTAACACCGGCTGCAGGCGGTCGAGCACGGCAACAATACGTGCGGCTTCCTTGTCGCCGCCCGACCGTGCGATCTTGGAATAGCGGGTGTACTGCTTCTCCACCGACGCTAAGTCGGCCAGCGCCAATTCGATGTTGATGGTCTCGATGTCGGCGATCGGATCGACACGCCCGTTGACATGCACGACGTTGCTATCCTCGAAACAACGCACCACGTGGGCAATGGCGTCGGTCTCGCGGATGTTGGCGAGGAACTGGTTGCCCAGACCTTCACCCTTGGAGGCGCCGGCCACCAGGCCCGCAATGTCGACGAACTCCACTGCCGCAGGCAGCACACGTTGCGGATTGACGATCGCAGCCAGCGCGGCCAGACGCGGGTCGGGCACTTCGACGATGCCGACGTTCGGTTCAATCGTGCAAAAGGGATAGTTTTCCGCCGCGATGCCGGCCTTGGTCAGTGCATTGAAGAGGGTGGACTTGCCTACATTGGGCAGGCCAACAATGCCGCATTTGGTACTCATGACGGTTCTTTCAGAGAGATTCGGCAACGGATAAATCGGGATTGCAAAGCCATGCGGCGGCCTCGTCGGCGAAGCGCTGGCATTCGGCCACGCCGCGTTTCCAGGCGGCGATACGCCGCGGATGGTCCGTCGCGTAGCGATAAAAGTCGTTGCGGTCGGGCAGCTTGCCGTTAGGCAGCGACGCCACGAACTGCGCGGAAGGCGCGATCAGGATCATCGAGGAAAGCCAGCCCGCGCCGCGCCCGCCTACGCCCTGCTTGCGCCACGGCAGGAACTTGTCCAGCCAACCGGGTGTGACGCTGGGCGCGAAGTGCGGATAGAGCGTCAGGCGCTTGAGCCCCGAATACGGATAGAACAGGTGGTAGTCGATCAGTCCGCCGTCCCAGTACCAGCCGGGCGGCGCCCCGGCGATATCCGGCACCGCTTCGCAGACGATGGGGATGGAACCGGAAGCCATGAGTGCATCCAGCGTGTTTTCTCGCGTCAGCTCGATTTGCGTGCAGCCGAAAGCGTCACTGTTGAACAGGGCCGCAGCCACGCCGCAGTCCTGTCCGTGGGTGAATACCACCCGCCGCAAATGGCGCGCCAGGTGCCTGCGCCCGCGCGCATTGGCCAAACCGGCGCAGCCGAAGGCGCTGCGGGATCCATTGCGCTCCAACACACCGGTGGCGCGCGAGGTCAGCACGTGCAGCGTCACGTCCCTACGCGGTTGCCATTGTGAAAAACCAGCATCGACGTTGGCGCGCATCAGGGTCGCCACTTCGCGCGGGCTCGGCTTGATGCCGAAGTTCTGGTCTTCGATGTACCCGCGCTCCAGTTCCAAGAGGGCTGCGACCGGGTCCTCGTGCGCAGCGGCCGCCATGCGCCATGCGCCAATGGAGGCCCCCACCAGAGCGAGTTCGCGGGTATTGCGCAGCCAATGGCCAAACAGCCAGCGGTCAAGCGGCATGAGCGCAAGCCCCTTTGGACCGCCCGCCGCCGCAGGCACGCAGGCGATGTCCGCCGGCGCCAGGCCATACGCGGCGATATGCTCGCGCGCCCGGTTTCCGAGCTTGATGACGATAGCGCGCTTCACGCCTTCTTCTTCGCGTGCAGTTTCATGGTCGCCACCTGCATGCTGCCGCCGACGGCTTCCGGTATGACCTCGGCAGCGCGGGCGACGCAATCATCGATCAATAGTTGATGCTCGCGGCTGGGGCGATGCAAAACGAAGTCCACCACCTCGTCGTCGAGCTTGAGCTCACGCGGATGGCCGATGCCGATGCGCAAACGCCAGAAATCGGTAGTGCCCAAGCGCGCCTGGATGTCGCGCAGCCCGTTGTGTCCGGCATGGCCGCCGCCCTGCTTGATCTTGACCGCGCCCGGCGGCAGGTCGAGCTCGTCATGGGCAACCAGAATCTCGTCGGGCGCGATCTTGTAGAACCCAGCCAGCGCCGCCACCGCCTGGCCGGAACGGTTCATGTAGGTCGAAGGCTTGAGTAGAAACGCGCCACCGGCCTTTGCAACCGCGCCGTGAAAGCCCTTTTCCCGGTGAAACGCCACACCAAGGGCGCGTGCGACCGTGTCGGCGAGCCAGAACCCGGCGTTGTGCCGCGTGTCCTCGTACTCGGACCCGATGTTTCCCAGACCGACAATCAAGCGAATCGCCATAATGAAAAAAGCCCCGACTCACGCAGGGGCCCCGTCGAACCATGCGGCGCGCTGCACCGCATGAATGAGACGAACCGGTCCGACGCGC
>JAYVST010000074.1:0-3325 GCA_043775255.1 Burkholderiales bacterium | reverse complement strand
TCGTCTTCGGCCAACTCCGAGCGCACCGGGAACACCGCCGCCACGCCGATGTGCGGATGCGCCAGCAACACCTGCTCGACCTCGTAGGAGGAGATGTTCTCGCCGCGCCGACGAATCGCGTCCTTGATGCGGTCGAGAAAGCGGAAGTGGCCGTCGCCGTCCTGCACCACCCTGTCGCCGGTATGAAACCAGAGGTTGCGCCATGCTTCGACGGTCTTGTCGGGCATGCCGTAGTAGCCGGTGGCGAAGACGAACGGCTCGTCGGCGCGCAGCAACAGCTCGCCCGCCACCCCATGCGCCACCTCGAAATCCTGCTCGTCCACCACGCGCGCATGGTGGCCGGGGCGAATCCGGCCGATGCTGCCCGGCTTCTGTTGGGCGATCTTGCCGCCGATGATGAAATTGGTTTCGGTCGAGGCATAACCCTCGAGGATGCGCACCCCGGTACGCGCCTCGAAGGCCGTGATCATGTCGGGCGGCACGCCGGGGCCCAGTGCGATGCGGGCACGATGCGCGCGCTCTTGCGGCCCGGCCGCTTGCGCCAGCAGGATCGGCACCATGGCCCCCAGCAGGTACAGCACGGTGGCGTCCGCCTGTGCGCTTGCCTGCCAGAAGGCGGACGCCGAAAACCGCTCGCCCAACACCATGCGCGCGCCCGACAGCAGCGCCTGGCAGAAGCTGGACAAAGCGTTGATGTGGAACAGCGGCAAGGTGGTCGCCAGCACGTCGTCGGCCGTGATTTCGAGCAGCTCGACCGAATTGGCGCCCCACCAGTAGTACTGGGTATGCGGACACATCACGCCCTTGGAAGGCCCGGTGGTGCCGGAGGTGTACAGGATGGCCAGAGTGTCGCCAGGCCGGACCTGCGCGGGAGCGGCCGGGGCGCCGAATCCGGGCAAGGGTTCGGCTGTGAGTGCGAAAGCGCCGGCACAGGACGGCTCGCCCACGGTCCAGATGCGTTCCAGCACGAGGCCCTGCACGTCGACATGATCCAGCCTGGACAGCAGGTCGGCCTCGAGCACCAGCAGGCGGGCGCCGCTGTTGGCCAGGTAGTAGGCGATTTGCGGACCCATGGCCGCGGTGTTGATAGGCACTGCGATGGCGCCGATCCAGCCGCAAGCCAGCACCAGTTCGAGCGTTTCGAAGCGATTGTTCAACAGCAGGGCCACGCGATCGCCGGCGACGATGCCGGCCGCCGCCAGAGTGCCGGCGCGACGCGCGGCGAGGCTGGCGGCGTCACGGAACGACCAGGTCTTCGCACCGATGGTTAGCAGCGGCCGATCGCCGTGGCGCTCGGCCTGAACGGAAAGCATTTGCGGCAGCGTGCGCTGCGAGCGGGGCAAGATCACGAAGGTCTCGAAGAGCGGCGCCGCAATACCTGTAAGCGACTATGCGAATTCGGGCCTGGTACCGCGACTCGGAACCAGGGACACGGCAAGGATATCCGATTGCCCGCGCCGGTGGCAGCCGCACGCAATACAACGTTGCTTTGGGCAGGAGCAGATGCCGGCGGTAGCCGCTTCGCGCCCGGCTTGCATGACGCCACGATTGTCAACGTCGGCGCTTGAAACCCGATTCGCGCTGGCTACGCACTGCCAGCACAAAGACCACGTCGATGTCCGCGACGTAGCGATACAAGGCAACGTAGGCGCGGGAATCGCGGCCGATGACCAGTTCCCGCAGTTCCCGCAGTTCCCGCTTGCCGGCCTTGACCGGGCGTCCGATCAAGGGGCTGTGGGACAGGATATCCACCGCCTGGATGATTTCGGCAATTCCTGCCGGTGCGTCCTCGACGCCGAACCGGGCCATATGGTCGAAAAAGCGATCGAAGTCGTCCAGTACTTGCGCCGCCAACTCGATGCGCGCCATGCCGCGCTTCAGCGGCCGGCTTTGCGTGCGGTCGGTTTGCGCGCTCGCTCGCCGCGTGAGAGCGCTTCCAGGTAGCTCCGGGCCTCGTCCCAAGCCACCGTTTTCCCCGTGGCCATGAGCTTGGCCCAGCGCGCGTCGGCCAACCGATGGAATTCCTCGTCCTGTTCGGCCTGCTCCACGGTCTGCGAAATGGCATCGAGGATGAAGGCGTGCGCGGTCTTGCCGGTGCGCTGCGCCGCTGCGGAAACGCGCGCCTTGAGCTCGTCTTCAATGCGGATCGTGGTGGTCGACATGGGTCAATTCCGAGGCTGGAAGCATTGTAGCGCTATCGTGCTACAGCGGACGCGTAGGGCTTTTATTCGCGCTCGCGCGCGTCATCGCCCGCAGCGCGTTCTTGTCGGTCTTGTTGACGGGTGTCCTGGGCAGGGCGTCGAGCCGCACGATCGACACCGGCAGCTTGTACTTGGCAAGATTGCGCCCGCAATGCGCCAGCAGGTCATCGATACTGGCCGCAACACCCGCTCGCAACACGACGAAGGCGCGCACCACCTCGCCACGGTAGTCGTCCGGCGCCCCCACCGCCGCCGCGTCCTGCACCGCAGGATGCAGCATCAGCACCTCCTCGACTTCGCGCGGATAGACGTTATAGCCGCCGACGATCACCATGTCCTTCTTGCGGTCGCGGATGTAGAGGTAGCCGTCGGCATCGAATTCGCCGATGTCGCCGGTATGGAGCCAGCCGTCGCGCAGCGCTTCGGCCGTCTCGCGCGGCAGGTTGCGGTAGCCGAGCATGATCTGCGGCCCACGCGCACGAATCTCGCCGCGCTCGCCTGGCGCCAGCACACAGGTACCGGTCTCGACATCGACCACCTGCACTTCGGTGGCGGCCAGCGCGATGCCGACCGAACCCGGCTTGCGCATCCCCTTGACCGGGTTGTAGGTCAACACCGGTCCGGCCTCGGTCTGGCCGTAGCCCTCGTAGATCGGGCAGCCGGTTGCGTCTTCCCAGCGCCTGAGCGTCTCTGCCGACAAGGGCGCGGACCCGGAATAGCAGGTGTGCACGCTGGAAAAATCCGTCTTCGCGAAATCCTCGTGCGCCATCAGCCCGCCGAAAATCGTCGGGCTGCCCGGCAAGATGGTGATGCGCTCGGTCGCGATGGCGCGCAATGTGTCGCGCGGGTGGTAGCGCGGCAGCACCACCAGCGTGCCGCCGCAGTGGGCCGCCAGATGCAGCCCCATCGAGAGCGCATAGGTGTGGAACAGCGGCATCACGCACAGAATGCGCTCGCCTTCGCGCCCGGTCGGCAGCATGCCCTCGCGCTGGGCGATGTTGACGGCCACTGCGCCATGCGCGAGGTTCACGCCCTTGGAGCAGCCGGTGGTGCCGCCGGTGTATTGCACGAAGGCGAGGTCACGGGCGGCAGGCAGCGGTTTGGGCAGCGCGACGTTCGTCCCC
>JAYVST010000073.1:0-2477 GCA_043775255.1 Burkholderiales bacterium | reverse complement strand
AGTTGCATTCGCCGCCGGGCATTGCAATACGTGGTGGCGCATCCTTCGGTCAGAGGCTGGGACGACCTGCGCGGCAAGACGGTAGCGGCGTTGTCGGTCGGCAGTTGCAGCTACTGGTTCATGCGTGCGGTGCTGTCGCATCATGGGATTGACCCGGACCGCGACCTCAAACTGATCGGGCTGGGCGCGCGTTACCCGGAGGTGACGAACTTGTTCGACGCGGGCGAACTTGCGGCCGCCGTCCTTTCCGAACCCAACATCTCGATCGGCGAGGACGGCGGCCACTACCGCGTGATGCAGGCGCTGACCGATGCGCAGTTTTGCCCGACCATGCAATGGAGCGTGATCGTGGCCAACCAGAGCGTGATCGAACAGGAGCCGGAACTTGTAAGCGCGCTCCTGCGCGGATGTGTGCACAGCTATCGATACAGCCTGGAATATCCGGATGAGCTGGCCGATTTCGGCGCCCGGTATTTCGGCATCGCTGTTACGACCATGAAAAAATCGATTCAGCGCGAGACCCCGAACCTGCATGCGGACGGCATGATCGATATGGCGGGCTTGACCCAGGCCATTGACCTGCAGCGCCGGCTCGGCGCCTTCCAGGTCGCGCTCAAGGCGGACAACATCGTCGACCTGCGCTTTTTGCCGCCGCTGCCTGCGGCCGTCGCCGCCTGACCCTCACACACCCAAGGAAATCCGCAACAACATGTCCTTTTCATTCTTCCGCGTCCTGGCAAGCTCGCTCCTGGCTGTGGCCGTTGCCGTTCCGCTAGGCGCCGTGGCGCAGCCCTGGCCCGCCAAACCCCTGCGCATGATCGTGCCCGGCGCCCCCGGAACCAGCCCCGACATCCTCGCCCGCACACTGGCGCAAACCCTCGCGCCGCGCCTGAACCAGTCGATCGTGATCGTCAACCAGCCCGGCGGCGGCGGCAACATCGGTCATGGCGCGGCCGCCAAGGCGGCGCCAGACGGGTATACGCTGCTTGTGACCAGCGACCAGTTGTCGATCAACCAGAGCCTGTTTCGCGACCTGCCTTTTCACGCGATTGAAAGTTTTGCGCCCGTGCTGCAGGCGATCGTGTCGCCGCAAGTCCTGATCGTCACTCCGGCTTTTCCGGCGAAGGACGTGGCAGGTTTGGTGGCTTATGCACGTGCCAACCCGGGCAAGGTAAATTTTGGTTCGCCGCAAATCGGCACTGTCGGTCATCTGGCCGGCGAATTGCTCAAGGCAACGCAAAAGATCGATATCGTGCACATCCCTTTCCAGGGCGCCACCGCGGCCATCAAGGAGGTGATCGGCGGGCAAGTGCAAATGCTGTTCGTGACCCTGCCGCCTGCGGTCGGGCAGATCCAGGCCGGCGCCGTGCGCGCGCTCGCGGTCTCCACGCCGACCCGCAATGCCGGATTTCCGGAAATTCCGACCATGAAGGAACTGGGCTATCCGGAATTCGACTTCGGCGCCTGGCAGGGCGTATTCGCGCCTGCCGGCACGCCGGCCGAAATCGTGGGCCGGCTCAATGCCGAACTCAACGCGGTGCTCAAGGACCCGGCGGCGTCGACCACGCTGCAAAAGGCAGGGTTCACGCCGATCGGCGGCACGCCGGAACAATTCCGGCAATTGGTGGGGGCCACCATCGAGAAATGGGGCAAGGTCGTGCGTGAGGCAAAATTGAAGGCAGAATAATTTTAAGTGTCAATAAATCATGTTGCATTTCTAATGTAATTTATTGACGCTGCGCAAACGCACCGACATGAAACCTTCTCTCGATACACCGCTTTCCAATGACGAGATGGACGAACTCGACGCTGTCCTCGTCACGGCCGGCCTGGACGCCCCGATGGACATCTCCATGCTCGATGGCTTCTTGTGCGCGGTGCATTCCGGCCCGCGCCGCTTAGCGCCGTCCGACTGGATGCCGTGGGTATGGGACTATGAAGCGGCAGAACAGGTACCGCAGTTTCAGAATCCTAAAGGCGAAAAACATGTCGCCGCACTGGTGCTGCGTTTTGCCCGCGAGGTCGAGCAGAACCTGGAGCATTCACCAAAGACTTTCGAGCCGCTCTTTCCGGAACGCGAAACGGACGGCGGCAGCGAATACGTGATCGACGACTGGTGCTTCGGATTCCTCAAGGGTATTGCGCTCGACGCGCCCGGCTGGCAGCCGCTGCTCGATACGCATCCCGAATGGTTCGAGATGTTCAACCTGTACGGCACAGAGGAAGGATGGGCGCGGCTGGAGGGCGAGATCGAGCAGCTCCCGGACGCCGATGCCCGCCATGCCGAAGCCGTGGCGGCAGTCGCCCCCGCGCTGCGCGAAATCAACGGTTTCTGGCGCGACGCGCGCGGCCTGCCCGACGCCGGTGTTACGCCCGTTGCGCAGCCGGTCCAGGCGCCGGGCAAGCAGGCGCGCAACCAACCATGTGCCTGCGGCAGCGGCAAGAAGTACAAGCATTGCCACGGCGCATCGGCATGA
>JAYVST010000072.1:0-2787 GCA_043775255.1 Burkholderiales bacterium | reverse complement strand
CGGCCAAAACCATACCCCTGGTTGAAGGTGCCGCGCGCCCATGCTCGCCGGCAAGTTCAGAAGCACGGCCATGACTGGGAGCCAAAGTAAGTGCCATTCGGCTATGGGCGGCGAAGCCGCCGGAGCCCGATCGGTTCATCGGTTCATCGGTTCATCAATGATTCTCACCCCTACTCGGACTTTATGCCGCTGGCCTCTACTACCGGCCGCCACTTCTCGGTTTCAGCGCGGATGTAAGCCACCGCCGTCGCCGGGTTCGAGTTGGTGATTGCAATGATGCCCATGCCGGCCAACTGCTCCTGAAACGCGGCATCGGCCATCACTTTGAGACTGGCGGTGCTGAGCGCGGCCATCACGTTGGCGGGCATGCCGGCCGGCCCCGTCAGCACGTTCCACAGCAGCGCTTCAAAGCCGCGCGTGCCGATCGCTTCGTCCACTGTCGGCACATCGGGTGCGACTGAAGAGCGGCTGCTGGTGCCGATGGCGACGATGCGCACCTTGCCGCTCTTGTGGTGCTGCAACAGCGAGCTGAGAGTATCGACACTCATGCCGACCTGCCCGCCGATCAGGGCCGGCACCGCCTGCGCGCCGCCGCGATAGGGGATGTGCTGAATATCGATGCCGCCGGCTTCCTTCTTCATCCGCTCGCCCATCAGATGCAGATAGGTGCCCTGCCCCGGCGAGCCGTATTGCAGCTTGCCGGGATTGGCGCGCGCCTGCTCGACCACGCCCTTGAGGGTGGCCGGCAACGAGGGATGCACCGCGAAAATGCCGGGCGCGCCGCCGACGACGGCGACGTGCGAAAAGTCCTTCATCGCGTCGTACTGCGGCTTGGCGCTCATCAGGTTGTACAAGCCGTGCGTTGTGGCGGTGCCAAAGAACAGGACGTAGCCGTCCGTTGGCGCGCCCTTGACCTCAAGCGCACCGATGGCGCCACTGGCGCCGCTCTTGTTTTCCACCACTACCGGCTGGCCCAGCACGGCGCCCAGGCGCTGCGCATACTGGCGTGCGAACACGTCGGTCGGGCCGCCGGCCGGAAAGCCGACGATGAGGCGCAGCGGGCGCGACGGGAATGCGCCTTGTGCGAATCCGGGTGGTGTCAAGACAACGGGCAATGCCGCAGGTGCGAGTGCGGCGGCGCCAAGCTTCAACAGGGTGCGGCGCTGCATGTGCATCTCCCGGCCAAGAATGTTTAAGAGAAGAAAATCAAAGTCCCGCCGCGCGCCAGTCCGGATTCGGCGCCGCCGGTTCGCTCGCACATCCTGCGGCATGCACCGCGTAGATCGCGCAATACTCGTCCTTGTCGGATGCGTCGCCGCTGATGCCAATGGCGCCGATGGCGCCGCCGTCCCTGGCCAAGATCAGCACGCCGCCCGGCGTGGGGATGAAGCGCCCGCCGGACGCCGCCGCCAGCGCGCCCTGAAACGCCGGGCGCTGCGCGAGGCGATCGCGGATCAGCCGCGTGGACATGCCCATGCCAAGCGCGCCATAGGCCTTGCCGAATGCGATGTCGAAGCGCATCACGCCTGCACCATCCTCGCGCTTGAACGCGACTAAGTTGCCGCCGGCGTCGAGCACCGCAACCGCGAGCGGCAGCAGTTTCGCCTTCTTGCGCGCGGCGATGGCGCCGTCGACGATCTTCGCCGCGAGCGTGAGCGTGAGACTGCTGTGGATGTGCTTGAGTTGCTCGGGCACTACTGCGACCCCACCAGGCCAAGCGACTTCACCACCCCGCTCCACTTTTCGCGCTCGGCCTTCATGTACCGGTTGATGCCATCCGTGTCGGGCGAGTCGATCGCAAGCAAGCCAAGCGCGGCGATGCGCTGCTGCACTTCTGCGGTAGCGAGGATGCGCTTCATTTCCGCCTGCAGACGCGCCACCACGTCCGGCGGGGTGGCGGCCGGGGCCAGCAGCACATGCCACGACACCGCCTCGAAATCCGGCGAGCCGGACGCTTCGGCAAAGGTCGGACTATCGGGCAGGCTCGGCAGCCGTGCCGACGACGAC
Organism: Burkholderiales bacterium; assembly: GCA_043775255.1. Taxonomy (GTDB): domain Bacteria; phylum Pseudomonadota; class Gammaproteobacteria; order Burkholderiales; family JAEUOS01; genus JAEUOS01. The sequence goes on along the minus strand of JAYVST010000072.1, from coordinate 780 downwards.
ACCGCCAGTGCGCGCAGCTTGCCATCCTTGATCAGTGGCAGCGCCAGACCGGCCTCGGCAAACGCCATGCTCACGTGGCCCGCCATGATGTCGGCCACCGACTGCGGGGTGCTCTTGTAGGGAACGTGAGTAATGTCGAGGCTGAACTTCTGCTTCATGTATTCGACCGCCAGGTGTTGAGCGGCGCCGGTGCCGGGGGTGCTGAAACTGTAGGCGCCCTTGACTTCTTTCACCATCTTGATCAGTTCGGGCACGGTGCGCGGCCCCATCGTCGGGCTGATCACCAGAATGAAGGGTGACTTGACGTACAACGAGATCGGCGTGAAATCCTTGTCCACATCGTAGTTGACCTGTTTGTACAAGGTCGGATTGATCGCCATCGCCGGCGCCGTCGCGATGCCAAGCGTGTAGCCGTCCGCCGGCGCTTTGGACAGCGCAGCCACACCGAGCATCAACGCTGCGCCCGGGCGATTGTCAACGATCACGGGCTTGCCCAGCGCCTTCGACAATTGCTCGGAATACAGACGCACCAGCGTATCCATGCCGGTGCCGGCGGCGAGCGGCACGATGATGGTGACGTTGCGCGCGGGCCAGGCTTGGGCGGTGGCCGAACCCGACAGCGCCGACAAAACTGCGACAACGCCACCCAAGAGCAGGGACAATCCGCGCAGGGCGAACAGGTTGTTCATTTTTTAGTCTCCAAAACAATTGATCGAACAGGCAACCGAACCAGCAGCCGGACCAGCAACGTGGTCCGGATCCAGTCCCGAACGCCGCAGG
>JAYVST010000071.1:0-13967 GCA_043775255.1 Burkholderiales bacterium | reverse complement strand
GCCACCGGCAGCCGGCCTTCGGCGATCAGGTTGGAGGCGCCGACGTTGAAGTAGTAGCCGCCACCGCGGTTCAGGAACATGAACTGCCAGCCGGTTTTGTCGGTCTCGTTTATGCGGAAGCCGGCGCGGCGCAATTGGGCGTGCAGCTCGCTGTCCATCTCGCGCGCCTTGAGGGCCATGATGCGGTGGGCTTCCTCGGCCAGCGCCAGCGGCATGGACGCGGCGATGAGGTCGCATTCTTCCAGCGCGCGGCCTTCGTTGTAGATCGTATAGGGGAGCTGCCCGGTCGGCTCCACATTGAGTATCAGCGTGGGGTTGCGTTGCACCAGGGTTGGGACGCTGCCATTGGACACCAGGTCCTGCGCGATATCGTGGCCACTGGTGCCGGTGCCGATCACCAGCACCGGGCGCCCGACCCATTGGTCCGCGTTCTGGTAGCCGCTGGCGTGGATCACCTCGCCCTTGAAATTCGCAATGCCGGCGATCTCGGGCACATTCGGCGTGCCACTGGCGCTGTTGGCCAGCACCACATGTTTGGGGCGCAGGGTGCGGGTGCTGCCGTCGGCGCGCCGCAATTGCGCCTCCCAGCGTCCGGTCTTGTCGACGCGGGCCGCGCCGACGAATTCGGTGTCGGTCCAGAAATTGATCTCCATCGCCTCCGCATAGGACTCGAACCAGTTGGCCAGCTTGTCTTTCGGGATGTAGGTCGGGAAATTGGGCGGGAACGGCATGTAGGGGAAGTGATTCACCTGCACCTGGTTGTGCAGGGTGAGCGCGTGGTAGCGCAGGCGCCAGTTGTCGCCGACGCGTTTTTCGCGGTCCACCACCAGGGTATCGATACCGAGCTGGTTCAGGCGCGCCGCGATCGACAATCCGGCCTGGCCGCCGCCGACCACCAGCACGTCGGGGTCGCGGTCGGTGTAGGCGGCTTCGGCGTGGCGCTTGTCCTGCCAGTTGGGCCCGGCGAAATCGCGCGACCAGGCCTCGCCACGCGGGCGCCGGCTGCCGACCTGTTCCTCATGGCCCTTGAGCTCGTCGGTCGCGGTGAAAAGCGTCCAGGCCTGGTGCAGATCGCCTTTGCGCGCCGTCGGGTCGAGGCGCAGAACACCTTCCCCGCGCGCATGCGCGGTCTCGAAGCGGAAAAACGCTTCGATCGCATCGCCGCCGCCGCGCATGACCATACGCGGCGGCGAGCGGGCCGGGTCGAGCGCGAAGCTGCCTGTCTTCTCGCGCGCGTTGTGGCGCACCAGCGCGGCGGCGATCTTGTCCGCGCCGCTGGTGGTGGCAACGCCCCAGCTGAAGGCGACCAGGTCGCGCCAGTGCGAATCGGTACGGAACAGGGCGGCGACCGCAGCCGGGTCGCCGGCGGCCAGCGCGCGGCCGAATTCGGCCAGCCAGTGGTTCACGCTCGCCGTCAGGGTGTCGTCGGTCACATCCAGCATCTTGCTTTCCTTGGGTCAGGTGGGTCTTGCCTGCGCGCCATTCGCAGGGGCAGGAAACGCGGCGCACAACTGCGCGGCAGCGTTGCTTGCGCTCTCCAGGCCCTGCACGGCTGCCGGCAAGTCCTCGTGGCGCCATGCCGCCAATTGCGTGCAGAGGGCAAAGCTCAAATCGGCGGCACTCACGCTGGCGGCTCAATCCACCTTGATGTTGGCCGCTTTCACCACCGCGGCCCAGCGGTCCATGTCTTTCCTGACGAAGGCGGTGAATTCCTCGGTGCTGCCGCCGGTGACGCTGAGCCCGGCTTTTTCCAGGCTGGTCGCCACGTCCGGCATGCGCAGCACGTCGCGAAATGCCGTTGCCAGGCGTGCCTGCACGTCCTTCGGCGTGGCCGCCGGTGCGAACAGGCCGTACCAATAATCCATCAGGTATTCCGGTACGCCGGATTCGGCGAAGGTGGGCGCCTCCGGCAGGGTCGGCACGCGCTCCCGCGTGGCCACCGCAATCGCCTTGAGCCGCCCGGCCTTGACCAAGCCCAGCACCGAAGGCACGGTGGAGAACACCAGTTGCACCTGGCCACCGGCTAAGTCGGCTACCGCCGCGCCGGTGCCTTTGTACGGCACATGGGTGATGTCCACTCTGGTGATATAGCGGAACAGCTCCGCCCCCATGTGGGCGCCGCTGCCGGCGCCGGCCGAACCGTAGTTGATCTGGCCGGGCTTCGCGTTGGCCAGCGCGATCAGTTCGCGCGGCGTATTGGCCGGCACCGAAGGGTGCGCTACCAGTGTCATTGGCGTGGAAGCGAGCGGCGTGATGGCGACGAAATCGCGCCATACGTCATAGCCGATCTTGGGCGTCACGCTCGGGTTGATGCCGATTTCCGAGATCGAGCCGATCATCAGGGTCTGACCGTCGGGCGCGGCCTGCGCGGTGTAACGTGCGCCGATGGCGCCACCGGCGCCGGCGCGGTTCTCGACGATCACCGCTTGCCCCAGGCGCTCGGTCAGGCGCGGCGCCATGATGCGCGCCAGGATGTCGGTGCCGCCGCCGGTGGCGAACGGCACCTGCAGGCGTACCGCCTTGTCCTGTGCCTGGGCCGCGCTGCACAGTGCGGCCAGGAGCGTCAGCCCGAGGGCTGCGCAACGCGTCCTCATGCAGCCTTGCCCGCCGCCAAGCGGGGCACTGCGGGCATCTCGCGCAGCAAACGGCCAAAGCCGGGCACGCTGGCGTGGCCGCCGATCATGCGCAGCACCGCCCAGATCGCCATGTTGTTGGTGGTGAGCACGGGCTTGCCGGCTTTGGCTTCGAGCCGTTCGACGATCGAAGCGGTCCACCAGTTGCCGCAAGCGAGGAAGATCGCATCGGCTTCTTCGCGGTCCGCCTGCAAACCGTGGTCATAGGCGGTCTGCGGCACCAGTCGGCCGATGTCGTTGTTGCGCGTGACTTCCATCGCCACCTGGCTCACCACCTCGGTGCCATGCGCCTGCAGGAAAGCCGCCACCACCGCATTGGTCTGCGCTGCCCACGGCCCGGCCAGCGCGACCTTGCGGACGTTCAACGCGGCAAAGGCCTCGATCATGGCGGTGGCGGCAGTGGTAGCCGGTTTGCCGGTGGCGTCTTCGATGCGCTTGATCAGCTGCGCATCATAGCCCTTGCCCATGCGGGTGGACGGCGCGGTGGCCGCCAGCACGATTGCGTCGGCGTCGGCGTCGGCCAGCTTCTTCGCCTCCTTGTCCAGTTCCGCCACGATCTTCAGGGTCGAGTCGGGGTCCACGCTGGTCAACGACAGGCGCGTGACATGCAGGGACACCGAGGCCGGCAGCATCGCGTTGAATTCCGGTTCCTGGGTGGAATTGGAGGACGGCACCAAAAGGCCGATGCGCTGCTTCTTTTCAATCTGGTTCATGGTCCTGCTCCTTTTCGCTTGGGTTGGATCCGTTCATTCCGGCTTGATGCCTGCGGCCTTCATCAGCGCGGCATAGCGCTCGATGGCTATTTTCACCATTGCGGCCAACTCCTGGGAGGATTTTCCCACCGGATCGCCTTCGCCGTCGCGCTCGGCGGCAGCGCCTTCGAGCCGTGGCGGGCGCGAAATCGCGCAGGCAGCGCCGGTCGATTGTCCGGACTACTCAGGCTGGATGCCGGCATCGGCCACCTTGCGCCCCCACACCTCCAGTTGCCGCCTGACCAGCGCGCCGAAGGTGGCGGTGTCCGAGGGCGTCGGCTCGGCGCCGGCGCCGGTGATGCGCTCGGCCACGGCCGCACGGGCCAGCACTTGCTGCAAGGTGGCCGACAGTTTCTCGGTGACCTCGCGCGGCAGGCCGGCCGGGCCGAACAGGCCGGTCCAGGCGGCGAGATCGAAATCGCGCAGCCCGAGGGCTTCTTCCAGGGTCGGCAATTCGGGGGCGAGCACGGTGCGCTTGGCGGTGGTCACGCCGAGTGCGCGCAGGCGGCCCGATTGCAGGTGCGGCCGCGCCGAAGCGAGGTCGACGACCAGGAACTGCGCCTGGCCGCCCACCACGTCGGTGAGCGCCGCCGGGCTGCTCTTGTAGGGCACACCGACGGCCTCCAGCTTGAGCAGGCGGTTCAAGGCTTCGGCCGGAATTTGCACCGTGGGCGTGCCGTAGGCGTAGAACAGCTTGCCCCGATTGGCCCTGGCGTAGCTGACGAACTCCTGCGGCGTTTTCACCGGCAGGCCGGCGTTGACCGCCAGGATGAAGGGGAAATAGGCGATGCCGCCGATAGGCGTGAAGTCGGCGATCGGGTCGTAGGGCAATTTCTTGAAGATGTGCGGGTTGACCGAATGCGACGAGTTGGAGGTGAGGAACAGGGTGTAGCCGTCGGCCGGCGACTTGGCTACCGCGCCGGCGGCGATCTGCGCGGCGGCGCCGGGCCGGTTGTCGACTAGGAAAGGCTGGTTCAGCACCGTTCGCAATTCCTCGGCGATCAGGCGCGCCAGGATGTCGGTGCCGCTGCCGGGGCCGAAGCCGATGATGATTTTCACCGGCCGCTCGGGGTAGGCGCCCTGGGCCTGGGCTTCCGACACTGTTGCAAGGCTGGTGCCGAGCAGCACTGCGGGCAGCAGCGTGCGGGTGAGCATGTGGCCCGCGAACCGGGTACACGGAAATTTCATTTTGGCGTCCTCCCACGATAAATCGGTGCTCGCTTTTCCATGAAGGCGCGCGGGCCTTCCCGGGCGTCGTCCATGGCGGCATTCTCCTTGGTGCACTGGGTCTCGATGGCGAAGCCTTCCTCAAGCGGCCGGCCGCTCGAGCGCAGCATCGCTTCCTTGGTCTTTTCCAGCGCCACCGGCGCGCCCAGGCTGACGCGGCGCGCCAGGTCCAGCGCCACCGGCAGCACCTGGTCTTGCGCTACCACGCGGTTGACCAGGCCCATCGCCAGCGCCTGTTCGGCGCCGACCGCTTCGCCCACCAGCAGAAGCTCCATCGCGTGCGCCCAGGGCAACTGCCTTCCCATGCGCACCAGCGAGCCGCCGCTGGCGATTAAGCCGCGGCGCACTTCGGTGACGCCGATGGTGGCGCTGCCGGCCATGACGCGCAGGTCGGTGGCCAGCACGAACTCCGCGCCGCCGGCTATGGCATGGCCGTTGATGGCGGAAATCACCGGTTTGAAGAAGCTGGCATTGCGCAGAAGTGCCGCGCCGAGCTGCTTGCGGTCGGCGGAAAAGCGCTCCTCCCATTCACCCACCGGGGCGCGCGTTTTCATCATCAGTGGAATGGTGCTGCCGAGGTCGCCGCCGGCGCAGAAGGCCTGGTCGCCGGCGCCGGTGACGACCACTACGCGAATCGCATGGTCCTGGGCTGCCTCGCTCCAGAACTGCGCCAGCCGCACGATCATCTCCGGCGACAGGGCGTTGCGCTTCTCGGGGCGATTGAGGGTGACGATGGCCACCCCGTCGCACCGCTCCACCAACAGCTGGGACATCCTGCCTCCTGGTTTTTCGGGCACAAGCCGTCACCATTCGATTCTACTTCTATGGTACGACCATTGATATAATTGGATTTAAGCCATATCATGCCATGATGCCAGCATCTACCGCAACCGCCGTACCGGCGCCGCCGCGCACCGCGCCGCCTGTTGCTTCGATGCCGCCGAACATGCTGGCCGACCTGGGTGCGATCAGCGTGCCCAAGTCGAGCGACGTGCTGGCCGCTCGCCTGCAGGAGCAGATCCTGTCCGGCACCTATGCGTCCGGCGCAGCCCTGCCCACCGAGCGCGAACTGGTGTCCACCACGGGCCTGGGCCGCGGGTCGGTACGTGAGGCCCTGCGCATCCTCGAAGCCCAGGGGCTGGTGCGCACGCGCGCGGGACGCTACGGCGGCTCGATGGTGTCGAAACCGACCGATGCACTCCTGGCCGGGCATATTGGCCTGTTCGCCCGGCGCCACAGCGTCTCGCTGCGCGCGCTGGTGGAGGCGCGCCAGGCGCTCGAGCCGATGGTCGCTGCGCTGGCGGCGCAGAACCGCACGCCCGACGATCTTGCCGCGCTCAAGCGAATTTCGGCGCGCCTGGATGCCGCCGCCGTCGCCGACGTGCCGGCGTTCCTGCTCGAAAATGCACAGTGGCATAACGCGCTGGCGGTGGCCAGCCGCAACGATTTGCTGCGCGCTTTCACCGCGTCGATCTCCGACCTGATGCTGGAAGCCTCGAAGATCGAGAATTTCGCTTCGCCGGAGGTGCGCTCGCTGGTCACCCGGGCCCATCGCAAGATACTGCAGGCGATCGAGGCGCAGGACGCGGACACCGCGCGGCGCCGCGTCCTGCGCGACTTGCAGGCCTATGCCCGCCACCTCGAATCCGCAGTCAAGGCGGCGCGACGGAAATTCAAGTGAGCGCGAGCATCCCCGATCACACGCCGGTGCTGGTTGGCATCGGTGTAGCCACCCGGCGCGAAGACAATTTCGAACGTGCACTCGAACCGATGGACCTGATGCAGGAAGCGGTCGACGCCGCCGGCCGCGACAGCGGCGCGGCCGCCGCGTTGGCCGGTGCGCAAACCATTGCCGTGCCGCGCGGACGCTGGCGTTATGCCAACCCGGCCGGCGCGCTCGCGCGCGCCGTCGGCGCAAAAGACGCCGTCACTGTGCTGGCCAGTGTCGGCGTGTTGCAACAGTCCTTGATCGGCGCCGCCTGTGCGCGCATCGCCACCGGACAGGCCCACACCGCGCTGGTGGCGGGCGCCGATTGCGGTTATCGGCTGCTGCGCGCACAGATCGCAGGGCGCGAGGCACCCGAGCGTCTGCTGGACGATGCGCCCGACGTTTTCCTGGCGCCCAAGGACGAACTGCGCCATCCGGCCGAGAAGCGCGCCGGGATGAAAATGCCGGTCGGCCTGTATGCGCTGATGGAAAGCGCGTTTCGAGCGCGCAATGGCTGGTCGGTGGCCGATCACCGCGATCGCTTAGCGCAACTGGGCGAGCGCTTTTCGCGCATCGCGGCCGACAACCCGCACGCCTGGCAACGCAAGGCCGTTGCCGCCGCCACGATTCGGGACGCGTCCGAGCGCAACCCGATGCAAGCCTTTCCCTACACCCGCTACCACTGCTCCACCTGGAACGTGGACCAGGCCGGCGCCCTGCTGTTCTGCTCGGCGGCGCGCGCGACCGCGCTGGGCATCGATCGCTCGCGCTGGGTGTTTCCGCAGGCCAGCACCGAATCCAATCACATGGTGCCGGTAACGGCCCGCGCAGACCTTGCCGGCTGCGCGGGCGCGCGCATTGCCGGGCAGGCTGCGCTGGCGGCCGGCGCTCTCACGCCGCAACAGCTCGACTTAGTGGAGCTCTACAGCTGTTTCCCGATTGCCGTTACGACTTATGCGGCCGCGCTCGGACTGTCGCTGGAGCGCGACCTCACCATCGCCGGCGGCATGCCCTTCGCCGGTGGGCCGTACAACAACTACGTTTTTCAGGCGACCTGCCGTGCCGCCGAGTTGCTGCGCGCCGGCCGCGGTCGCAATGCGCTGGTGTCTTCGGTGTCGGGCGTGCTCACCAAGCAGGGCTTCGGCCTGTGGGCCTTAGAGCCGGCGCCGGACGGTTTCGTGCATGCCGACTTAAGCGACGCCGTGGCGCGCGAGACGACAGCGCTCGAGGTGGTGGAGGACTTCAGTGGCCCGGCGCGCATTGCCGGCTGCACCGTGCTGCACGGGCGCGGCCAGGCGCCGCGCGGTGTCGCCGTGGTGGATACCGCCGACGGCCGACGGGCGCTGGTCACGAGCGAGGATGCGACATTGGTCGCGGCGCTCGAGGAAGAGGAATTCGTCGGCCGCAGCCTGCGTGCAGAACACAATGAATGGAAGCCATGACGCCCACCGCTGACGCCGCAACGGTCGCGACTGCCGAAGACATCTGCGCCCTGCCACTGGTGCGGCGCCTGGCGGCGCTGCTCGATCGCGACCCCGCCAGCCTGGCCGTTGGCGACCCGCTGCCGCATGGTTGGCATGTGACGATGTTCAATCCGCCGACGCCGCAATCGCAGCTGCGCCATGACGGCGCCGCCGGTCTGGGCGTGGTGCTGCCCGACATCGGGCTGCCGCGCCTGATGATGGGCGGACGCCAGGTCAGGTTCGTCGACGCGATTCCGATCGGCGCCACGGTGCGGCGCGAATCGCGCCAGGGCCAGGTGCGCCTGAAGGAGGGCCGCTCGGGCCGCTTCGCGCTGGTCGATGTGGAGCACCGGATTTTCGTCGCCGGTGCGAACCAAGCGGCCATCGTGGAGAACACCAGCTATGTGTTACGTGAGGCTGCGGGCGCCGCGCCCGTTGCCGCACCGGCGCCGACACCGGAACGCGTCGAGGCAAGGTCGGGCACAGGGGTCGAGGCAAGGTCGGGCATCGCGGCCGCAGCCACCAAGCGCCTCCTGCCGGACGAGGCATTGCTGTTCCGCTATTCGGCCATCACCGACAACCCGCACCGCATCCACTATGACCAGCCCTACGCCGGCGGCACCGAAGGCTATCCCGCGCTGGTCGTCAACGGCAGCCTGCCGCTTATGTTCCTGCTGGAAATGCACCGGGCTGCGGCCGGACGCGAAGTGCGCACGCTTGAGACGCGCAATGTGGCGCCGATGTTTTGCGGTCGTGCGCTGTTGCTCTCGGTTGCCCGGGAAGGCGCTGCCTGGCGCCTGTGGGCAGAAGATGAAGCCGGGTGCACTACCTTCGAAGCGCGCGCTCAATGATAAGGGGCATTCGCCCGAACAAGCCAGGGAGACAGACCATGCACAGCACCTTCAAACACGCACGTCGGCCGCGCAATCTCGTGCGCTGCATCGGCTTGTCCATGTGGGCGGCGGCCGGTGCGGCATGCTTGCCGCCGGCATCGGCGCAGGACATGTTCGCCGGCCGGCCGGTCCGTATGGTGGTATCGGTGGGCGCGGGCGGCGCCACCGACACGCTCACCCGGCTCCTCGCCGAACGCTTGGCCAAGTCGCTCAACACGGCGGTGCTGGTGGAAAACCAGCCGGGCGGCAGTGGCGTGATCGCCGCGCAGGCGGTGGCACGCGCCGCGCCCGACGGCCACACTCTCCTGATCGGCACCAACACCACGCATGCGGGCAACGCGAGCTTCCTCAAGAACATGCCGTATGACCCGGTGGCCGATTTCGAGCCGATCACGCGCATGGGCATCGCCGCGCTGGTGCTCACGGTCAACAACGCGCTGCCGGTGATGAACGTGCAGGAATTCATCGCCCACGCCAGGGCCAATCCGGGCAAGCTCGGTTTCGGTAACGGCACCGGGTCGGCGCGCCTGGCCTCCGAAATGCTCAAGGCGCGCACCGGCATCGACATTTTCAGCGTGCCCTACAAGACCAACGCGCAGGCGCTCACCGACCTGCGCGGCGGGCAGATTCCGATCCTGTTCGGCGACATCGCGCTGCTCCTGCCGCATGTGCGCTCCGGCACCATTCGCGGGCTGGCCGTGTCGAGCGCGCGCCGTTCTGCGGCCATGCCGGAAATGCCCACGCTGCAGGAGGCCGGCGTCGCCGGCTACGAACTGGTGGGCTTCATCGCCGCCTTCGCGCCAGCCAAAACGCCCGAGCCGGTGGTGCGCCGACTCAACGAGGAGATCGGCCGCATCCTGCGCGAAAAGGACGTGGCCGATCGCCTCACCGGCATGGGCATGGACGCGGCGCCGACCTCGCCTGCCGAACTGCGCGAGTGGGTAATATCGGAGACGCGCAAGTGGCGCGATCTGGCGCGCGGCGCCGGCATCGTGCCGGAGTGAGGCGTTGATGCCCGGCAGCGAGAGGTTGCGGTGAAGCAGCCAGTGGAAGGATTCGACGGCGTGCGTGTCGCCGAGTACGTCGGCATTGGCAGCGACATCGCCGCCGCCTACGCCGGGTGGCTCCTGGCCGGCATGGGCGCGCGAGTTGTGCGCTTCGGCGCCGGCACGGCCGCACGCGACACGCGCACAGGCCCGCTGCGCGACGCGCAGGAAACACTGGCCCAGGGCAAGCAGATGGCCGATGCTGCGGCCAACGCGGCGCCGGACGACCTGCTCGCCGATTGCGACTTGCTCTTGTGCGACGCGCCGCAGTCACTCGAAGCCGCCACAGGAACACTGCGGTCGCTGGCGATACGCTTTCCGCGGCTGGTCGTCGGTTGCGCCACCACCTTCGGACTCGAAGGGCCCTGGGCAGGACGGTCCGGCGGCAGCCTCGATGCGCAGGCGCTCGCATCGATGGCCTGGGCGCTGGGCGAGCCCGGTCGCGAGCCGCTGACCCTGCCGCCGGGCATCGTCGAGCATCAGGCGGGGGCGATGCTGGCGGCCGCTTGCCTGCTCGCGCTTCAGGTGCGCGACGATTGCGGCAGCGGCCGCATGGTCGATATCGCGCTGGCCGACGTGCTGGCCAGCTATGTCGCCGGCAATTGCCGCTTCTACGTGCATCACGGCCTCAAGTGGCAGCGCAGCGGGCGGCGCGCTTCCGGCTCGGGCGGCGCCTATCCTTTCATGATCCTGCCGTGCAGGGACGGCGCGGTGTGCGTGTGCGGGCGCACGCGCGAGGAATGGCAGCGCCTGGTGGCCGCGATGGGCAGCCCGGCCTGGGCCGCGCAGCCGCGCTACCAGGATTTGCGCGCCATGGGTACACAATATCCGGATGAGGTCGACCGGCTGGTTGCGCCCTGGTTTGCGCGCCATACCAAGGCCGAACTCGAAGCCATCGCCTTGGCCCACAACCTGATCGTCGCGCCCCTGCGCGACATGAATGAAGTGCTGGCGACGCCGCATTTCAAGGCGCGCGGCTTTTTCACCGCCGGCAGCATCGCAGGCCGCGCCGTGACGCTGCCGGGGCTGCCGTTTCGCGTGCAACAAGCACGCGACGCGGTGGCGCCCAATATCGTCCGCACGCTGCTGCGCGGTGCGCAACCGGCGCCGCCGGCGAACGTCGGGCAGAGTGCCGCACGGCCGCTGGCCGGCATGCGCGTACTCGATTTCGGCTGGGTCTGGTCCGCCCCCTGGGTCAGCACCATGCTGGGCGAACTGGGCGCGCAAGTCATCAAGGTGGAGCACGCGAAGCGCCCGGACAACCTGCGCATGTCGGGCCGGGTGGTGCGTGACGGCCGGGTAGTGGAGGGCTCGTCGAAGGAAATGTCGCCGATGTACCACCAGGTCAACCACGGCAAGCTCGGCATCACGCTCAACGCCAAGGAGCCGCGCGCGGTCGAACTGCTTAAGCGTCTGGCCGCTACCTGCGACCTGGTGGTGGAGAACATGTCGCCCGGCTCGATGGAGCGCACCCATCTGGGTTATGAGGCGCTTCATGCGGTCAATCCGCGTCTGGTGATGCTGGCGATGTCGTCCGCCGGCCAGTTCGGCGAGTTGGCCAGCATGCGCGCCTATGCGCCCACCATGTCGAGCTTTGTGGGCATGGAGTCGCTGGTAGGGTACCGCGGCGAAGCGCCCGGCGGTGCGCTCAACATCGCGCTGGGCGACCCCAATGCCGCGGCGCACGGACTGGTGGCGGTGCTGGCGGCCTTGCGGCGCGCGCGCCTGACCGGGCAGGGCTGCTATATCGACCTGTCGCAGAACGAAGCGCTGCTCGGCACCCTGCGCGCCACCATGATCGACAGCCAGGTCAATGGCCGCCAGACGCAGACCATGGGCAACGCGCATCCGGACATGGCGCCGCACGGGATTTATCCGGCACGCGGGACCGACGCCTGGCTGGCGCTGTCGATCAGCGACGACCGGCAGTGGCAGACCTTGGCGGGATTGGCCGCAGACCAGGCCTGGGCGCGCGATGCGCGTTTTTCCACCCTTGCCGGTCGGCAGGCGCATGCGCAGTTGCTGGACGCCGACATCGCGCGCTGGACTGCGGGTTTTGCGCGCGACGATATGGTTGGCCGGCTGCGCGCGGCCGGCATCGCGGCGACCCCGGTGCTGTCGATCGAGGAGCAATGGGCGCATCCGCAGTTCGCCGCGCGCGGCCTGCGCCACGACATCGAGATTCCGGTGTATGGCCCGGCCGAGGTCTACAGCGCGCCATGGCGCTTCTCGGACTTTGCGCCGCAGGTCAATGCGAGCGGACCGGGCACCGGCCAACACAATGATCTGGTATTCGGCGAGATTCTCGGCCTGTCGGCGGCAGAAATCGCGGCATTGAAGGCGTCCGGCGTGATCTCGTAGAGGTTGCAGCGAAACCGGCACACCGGGAATCAGCAAACGAGATACCGCAAACCAGATAATTGCAGCAGAAATAAAAATAGCGTATTATTACTGCAGGACTATTTCTGCGGATGCCATGCAAGCCCTGCGCAAGTCACCCGAGGTGTTGCCGCCCGACCCTGCCGCCCGTCGCGGCAAGGTGCTTACCGCCGCTGCGCTCAAGGCGGCCGAAGTGCTCGGCATTACCCAGGCGCAGCTGGGCCGCATCATCGGCGTTTCCGCGCCCACGGTGTCGCGCATGAAAAGCGGTGACTACCTGTTGTCGGAGGAGCGCAAGGAATGGTCGCTGGCGGCGCTCTTCGTGCGGCTGTACCGTTCGCTCGATTCCATCGTCGCCGGGCGCGCTGCGGACGCGCGCGTTTGGCTATGCAGCGCCAATCGGGCGTTCGACGGCGCGATTCCCGCCGAACTCATCACCGACGTGCAGGGCCTGGTGCACGTGGTGGACTACCTGGATGCCGCGCGCGGCCCCATCTAGCGCGCCAGCGGGCGATCCGTTCGATGCGCGGCTGTGGCGCGCGGTGGAATCGCAGCACGTGATCTCGACCATGCGCTTGGTCGACAACGACCCAGCCGATCAGCTCGTGCTGGAGGCGATCCTCGAGGCCGCCAAGCCGCCGCTGCCGGCGAGCGCGCGCCATCTGCACTGGTTGCTGGCCTCCCCGTTCCGCTACGCGCCGCGCATCGGCGGCAGCCGTTTTCGTTCGCGCGGTGAACCCGGCGTGCTGTACGGCGCCGCCCTGCAACGCACGGCTTGCGCCGAGGCGGGCTTCTGGAAATGGCGCTTTGTGCAGGACAGTGCCGGTCTCTCGGGCCTCGACGCCCATCCGATGACCCTGTTTCCGGTGCGCGCGAAGGGCCGTGCGTGGAACCTGATGCGCCCGCCTCATCTGGCGCGGCGCGCGCAATGGACGCGCGCCGATGACTACGCGCCGACCCAGGCGCTGGCCGCGCAGGCGCGCGCGCAGCGCGTCGGCGCCATCGTCTACGAATCGGTGCGTGACCCGGAGCACGGCGCCTGCACCGCCGTGCTCGACCCGGCCGCCCTGGTCAACACCGACCCGCTGCCGCAGGCGCAGTCCTGGTACCTCACCGTGCGTGCGCAGTCGGCGGTCTGGCAGCGCGAAGGGCCGCAGGCCTTCGACTTCGATTTCCGCGCCTTCGCCGGTTGAGGCGCGGCTGCGGCAGCGCAGTGGCTGCCGGATTGCTTCCTGCCCGGTTTCATGGTGCGGTCGCCAAGCGCCGCGGATGGTCGATTATGACCTTCGCCTGCATCGGGATCGCGCCCTGGAACGTGTCATTTATGGAGCGTCAACCAGCGGGTTGCGCACCCGCAATCCGGGAAATCGCAGGAAGTCCCGATCGGCGGTCCAAAGTTCGCGAACACCATGATCCAGGCAGATGGCTGCGATGCGCGCGTCGTGTATCGCAGCGCCTTGCACCTTTGCCTGTGAGGCGATCCGGAGCAAGGTGGTCCAGTGTTGCGGCGATTCTCCTATCAGGGTCAGGCTCGGTGAACCGGTCCAGCTTTCAATTTGGGCGGCCGCCTGTTGCAACGTTGACGGCGGACTGAACACCTTCGGGCGCGTGACGATGCCGATGAATTCGTGCACGCAAGGCCATGGGATCGCCCAGGCCGCACGGCCTGCCGCCAGTTCGTGCAGACGCGCGAGGGCTGCCTCGTTCCACTCATGTTCAGCGCGGTGCGCGTAGACCATGAGGTTGGTGTCCACCGCGATCACCTTTCGTTCGCGATCTCGCGCAATGCGCGCCAGCCCGATGCGCGAGCCGCCTCGACCCTGCCGTCTCCTTTTACGCGGCAATCGCGCGGCTGATAGCCGGCAC
>JAYVST010000070.1:0-2482 GCA_043775255.1 Burkholderiales bacterium | reverse complement strand
GCACCGGTGAAGTCGGTTGCCTTGGGATCGTAGGCCTCGTAAGCGACGATCTGCCCGCCCGCCATTTCGAACACCGCCTTGTAGACCCGCGCCGCCTCGACGCCGGTGTCGTTGTTGATGTACATGATCGCGACCCGCTTCTTGGCAAGCGTCTTGATTGTATAGCTGGCCAGCGCGGCGATGTCGACGTCGGCCAACGGAAACGCGGTGTAGACGAAATCACCCAGTTTGGCGATGTCCGGCGAATTGGCGCCGATTGAAAGTTCGAGGACCTTCTCGCGGTTGGCGATCGGCGCCACCGCCTTCACCACCGCGCTCCAGCCGGTGACGAACACCGGCGTCTTGTCCACATTCACCAGCCGGTTGACGGCATTGATGCCAAGGGTCGGATCGCCCTGAGTATCGAGCACGATCATCTCCAGTTTCTTGCCGTTGACGCCGCCCTTGGCGTTGATGTCGGCCACCGCCCATTCGGCAGCCTTGATCTGGTCCTTGCCGTAGGAAGACTGCGAGCCGGTCAGCGGCATCGCCAATCCGAACTTCAATGTCTGCGCCAGCGCCGGAGCGGCAGCGAACAGGGCCGCCGTCAGGAGCGGCAGCGCGAGTAAACGCAGCCCTGAGCATGCATTGCGAATTTTGGTCATGGGTTCCAGGCCTTCCACAAAATGGATAGTTGCAATTGAGCCGACAGATAAGCCGTTCTGACTGGCGCGGTCACGCACCCGCAATGATCGGGCGCATGGCAACTGCGGATTTCACATCATCGCCGTGCCGACAAAAAAACGCTTGGGCATCCTAGCATCGATTGAGGCGATCGAGAAGAAAAGACACCCTCGATGCAGGAGCGTTGCGCTGGAGCGTTGCGCTTGACCTTGATCGGCGTCGATCGTAGGATAAAACGGCTTTCCGCCTGTGCGCCGAGCCGACCGCCGGAGGGTCCGCAATCCTGTTGCGCACCGGCCTTCAAGGAAACTCCATGCTCCATCGAGTCAGTCCTGCCGCACTGCGCCGCCAATCCCACAACCGCGATCCAAGAGGCCCCACGCCATGACAAGCAAAGCAAACCCGACCCGCGAAGAGGCCTCGGCAAATACGCGCGAATTGTTTCGCTGGGCCGCCACAGCAGGATCGATACAACTGCCGGAAGCAGTGCGGCGGCGCGCGGCCACCATTCTCTCGGACGACATCGGCGCAATGGTGGCCGGCTCTCTCGAACCGCAGGTGGCGAAAGCCCAGCAAGGCTTCGCGCGCACCGCCGCGCCGATGCCAGAATCGACAGTATTCGCACGCGGCGCCCCACGCTACGATAAATACACTGCAGCGTGCGCCAACGGCATGGCGATCATCTGGTGTGAACTCGACGAAGGCTTTCGCAATGCCTCATGCCACGGCGGCGCCTATACCCTGCCGACGCTTCTGGCCGAGTGCGAAACCCGCGCCACCACCGTGGCCGAACTGCTGCGTCTGATCGCGCTGGCCTATGAGGTCACGACCCGCTTCGCGCTGGCCTATCCATTCCCGGTGTTCAACGTGCATCCGCATGCCGCGTTCGGGCCCATCGGCGCCGCCGTGGCGGCCGCGCTCGCGCGCGGCTACGACGCGCAGACCATGCAGGACGCGGTGACCGGCGCGGCCAGCATGAGCTTTGCCGGCCCGTTCGACACCGCCGTGGAAGGCGCGCTGGTACGCAACGGCTGGACCGCCGCCGGCGCCTGGATCGGCTTGCGCTCGGCCGACTGGGCCGAAGCCGGCATCGGCGGCAGCCTTGTCACGCCGTACGACGTGTTCGTCGGCAGCTTCGGTACCCGTGCCCTGCCCGCGGCGCTGGTCGATGGTCTCGGCTCGGTCTGGTCGGTGAGCAACGGGTATCACAAGATTTTCGCCTGCTGCGGGTACGCGCATTCGGCGGTGGAGGCGACCTTGGACCTGCTCGGCCGCATGAAGCAACGCCGGATCGAGGAGATCGATGAAATCCTGATCGAAACCGGCCCCGGCGGGCAGGCGCTTACCACGGTCGAACCTGAAACAGTGCTCGCCGCCAAATTTTCGCTGCCCCATGCGATCGCCGCCACCACCCACCTGGGCACGGCCGGCGCCCGCGCGTTCACCTTCGATACCCTGGCAGACGAAAACATTGCACGTCTGCGCCGGCGCGTGCGCATCGCGCCCTACGAAAACCTGCCGCCGTTTCCGAAGGACAGGCCGGCACGCGTGACCTGGCGCTTTGCCGACGGCGCCGAAATGACCGCCACCTGCGAAAGCGCGCGCGGCGGCGCCGACCAGCCCTTCGATGAACCGACCCTGCTTTCCAAGCTTGCCGAAAACGCGAGCGACGTCTTTCCGGCCGCGCCCGCCATGCTCGCATCGATCATTCAGGGCGACGCGGCGCAGTTGTCGCGTCCGTGGCGGGACGTAGCGGTCGAGATGCTGCGCACGCCCATCCGCCCATGACGCTCGCCCGTGAACTGGTGCGCGCGCTGGC
>JAYVST010000069.1:0-6717 GCA_043775255.1 Burkholderiales bacterium | reverse complement strand
GAACAGGTTGACCACGCTGCCGGCGGCCCCCGTCTTGGGATCATGCGCCCCGAAAATGACTTTTTTCAGGCGCGCATGCAAGATCGCGCCGCTGCACATCGCGCACGGCTCAAGGGTCACATAGAGTTCGCAATCGGGCAGGCGGTAGTTGCCCAGATGCCTGGCGGCGGCCCGCAGGGCGCGCATCTCGGCATGGGCAGTCGGGTCATGCGACGCGACCGGCTCGTTGAAGCCGGCGCCGATCACCTCGCCGGCGCAAACCACGACCGCGCCGACCGGTACTTCGCCTTGCGCGCCTGCCCTGGCTGCCTCGGCCAAGGCCAGTCGCATGAAGGACAGGTCGGCGCTCAACGTTCACATGCCCAGGCGCGTCATCCAGACCGCCAGCGCCTGCTCGTCCGGGGTGCCGGCCGCATACAGCGCCTTCATCGACGCATGGGCTTCCTTGCGGTGCTGATTGAGCTTGAATTTGGCTTCAAGCTGGTCGACCGGAATTTCGAAGGCGACGATGCCGGCGAGCATTTTCTTCTGGAAATCCTCGTCCAGGCCGCGCCATTGCGCGGCGTATTCCGGCTCGTGGATGGCGATCAAACCCTTGAGCAGCGCGTCCTTTTTCGCCTCGCCCTCGAGTAAACGTGCATGGCCATAGGCGTGCACGGCAAGGTAATTCCAGGTCGGCACGCGCGCCACGTCCGGATAGACGCGTGGCGACATGTAGGCGTTCGGCCCCTGGAACACCACCATCGCACGGCGTCCTGCCTGCAGATAACGCCACTGCGGATTGGGTTTGGCCACATGGCCTTCAATCACCAACTGGCTGCCGCCCTCGACACGCCGCTCGCTTGCGATCACCGGCAGGTGGGTGGCGAAGGGCACGCCGTCGTCATCGGCACACACCAGAAGCGCGAAGCCGTGTTCGCGCATGACTTGCAGGGCGAGGTCGCGATCCGGGCTTTCGAAATGCTTTGGCAGATACATGCGCAACCTGTGGGCTTCGGCAGCCCAACCCCTACTTCAACTCGCCGTAGCGTGACTTGTACTCGCCCATCAGTTTAGCGAGCAGATCGGCCAGGCGTTGCGCCGCATACGGGCTCATGACGATTCGGTGCGCGAGTTCGATTTCCATTTCGGTACTGGCGCGGTCCCAACTGCTGTTCATGCCGAAATTGAGCACCACTTCTTCTTTGGTGCTGTTGGCGTTGGCGAAATTGACGTAGGAGCTCTTGAGGCTGTCCACGTTCCACTTGACCTTGGGGTTTGCCGGTGCCGCTTCCGCGACATCTTTCTTCGCACTCGTTGCCATGACTGTCCTCCAAAATCGCTTTGCACGCGCCTGACGATCTGCGCGACCGATCTTCAATTTAACATGCCAACCGCCGAACGACGGCGCCGCGCCCTCGGACAGGGAACGCGCCAGAGCGCACCTTCGCCAGCCCATCGCACTCAGTACGGGGTCAAGTGCCGAATCGCGCCCGACACTTGATGCCCGCCGGAATCGCACCGGCGGCGTTGTCCAGCGCCAGACGCACGCCGAAGGTGCCGCTGGCAGAATCGACCACCCGATCCACCACCTGTACGGTCGCGCGGTAGCTGGTCGCCTTGGGCGTGATCGTTTCGACCTCGGCTTTCTGCCCGGACTTGACGGTGCCGTAAAGGGAAGCCGGCAACAGAACTTCGACCCGCAGCACGCTGGTCTGGGCCAGCTTGAGGATGGCGCGAGCGCTCTCACCGGTCTGGGCCAGTTCGCCCGGGTGCTGCAGGCGGTCCGTGACGATGCCGTCGAACGGGATCAGCAGGCGCCGCTGCCGCGCCAACTGTTCCAGACGGCGCATTTCCAGGGTCGCCGCCTGATGGTTTTCCTTGGCCTCGAGCAACGCCGCCTCCGCTACCTGCAGTTCGGCCAGAGCCTCGTCCTTGTCCTGAGCTGAGACGAAGTTCTGCTGTTTCAGGTCCTCACGGCGCTTGAACTTGATCTGCGCGTAGTTCAGGCGCGACTGCGCCGAATTGAGCTGTCCGGCCATGCTGGCCCGGTAGCGCGCCGCCGCCAGTGCCGCGTCCTCGACAGTGGCGTCGAGCGCGACCAGCACCTGCCCTTTCTTGACCTGGCTGCCGCGCTCGACCGGCACGGTGGCGATCAGGGCCTCGACCGGACTGCGGATCTCGATGCGCTGCCAGGGTTCGATCAGGCACTCATGCCCCTTGTCCTGGGCTGCCGAGACTGCGGGGACAAGAGCAACGGCGGCCGCCGCGAGCATCCTCATTTTCATGGTGTTTCCTCAAACCTGATTGCCTGCGAAAGAAAGCATCGAATCGAGCCGGCGGTCCTGCTTCTGCGTATCGCGCCGGGTGCGTGCATGCATGCGCTGCGCGCGCTTCTGCACGTAGCGCACCAGGATGCGCAGCATCGGTGGCGGCAAGCCGCCCGGAAAAAGCTGCGCAAGCCTGGCATGCACGGCGCCGCCGTGATCGGTGAACAGCGAATCGTCCAGCGCCACGATCGCCTGGGCGCTGCCGGGGTCGCCCTGACGCGCGCAGCGACCGAACAGCTGTCGGTCGATGCGCGCCGAGTCATGGTATCCGCTGAGAATCACGTGCAGGCCGCCGCGCGCGGCCACGCCATCGCCGAGCAGGATGTCGGTGCTGCGGCCGGCCATGTTGGTCGCCACGGTGACCGTGGCGGGGGCGCCGGCGGCGGCAGGCGGGCACAGGTGCGCATGGTGCACGTGGAGCCTTGCCGAATACCCTGTCATGCCAAAACTTCTACAGGACCGTCAGCGGGACGCCGCGATGGCGGCGCCTGCACGGCCCGTACGAGGCGCCGGCGAAAGGCTCTGGCACGCGCCGCTCTCATCGGTTTTGATGGACCGGGGCCGTTCCGCCATGGTGCCGAGCGCGACATATACCTATAATCGCAGCAAGGTCCGCAGAAGTGGCCGGCATTCAAGAACAATACGACGCACAACGAGGACGGAGACGCGCAGCATCGCAGGTTGATGCGGCGCGGCGCCAGTTCAGGTCACGCACTTCAACGGCAGCCCCGTGCTGCCGTCCCAATCAGACCCCACGATGGCCGCGCAAACGCAGCAACTGATCACCGGCATTTCGGCCGGCCTGATCGCAGGCATTCGCACCATCCTCGGTTCGGCAGCGATGGTCACGCTGGTGATGCCCACCACGCTGGGCGCCGGGGTGGCACAGGCACTAGAAGTGATCCTGATCGGCGGCGCGATACTGGCCGCCGTGGTCGCCTTGCTCAGCACGTATCCGGGCGCGGTAGCGCAGGTGCAGGACGGGCCGGCGGTCATCATCGGCGTGATGGCCACCGCGCTGGCGGCCTCGATGCGCAACACTGCCTCGCCCGAACTGGTGATCATTCTGGTGCTGGCCTGCACCAACGTGGCCGCCATCGCCGCCGGCATCGTTTTCTACGGCCTCGGGGTCTACCGGCTGGGTGCACTGGTCCGCTTCATCCCATATCCGGTGATCGGCGGTTTTCTGGCCGGCTCGGGCCTGCTGATCCTGCTCGGGGCCGGCCCGGTGCTGACCGGCATGGAGTTCTCCAAACTGTCCTGGCAGGCGCTGTCGGTGCCCATGCTGGCGGCGCGCTGGGTGCCGGGTCTGATCTTCGGCATCGTGCTGGTGCTGGTCCTGCGCCGCTTCAGCCACGCGCTTTTGGTGCCGGGCATGCTGTTCGCCGCAGTCCTCGTCTACCACCTGGGCCTGATCGGATTCGGCGTGCCCTTGGCCGACGCGCAGGCCGCCGGCCTCCTGCTTGGGCCGTTTCCGGAGGGCAACGGCCTGAGCTTGCCGGCCTGGACCCGCCTGTCAGGCGAGGGTTGGCGCCAACTCGCAGCGCAGATTCCGACCTTCGCCGCCATTGTGTTGGTGAGCGTGGTTGCCCTGCTGCTCAATGCCAGCGGCCTGGAACTTGCCACCCGCAGCGATCTCGACATCAACCGCGAACTGCGCGCCACCGGCATCGCCAACATGGCCTCAGGCCTGTGCGGCGGCGCGGTCGGCTTTCACGCGTTGTCGGCGTCCCTGCTGGGGTATCGCATGGGCGCCAACAGCCGCATCATCGGCCTGACCGCCGCCGCCATGTGCGTGGTGGCGCTGGTGGCCGGCACGGCGCTCCTGGCCTACATGCCCAAGGCGATCTTGGGTGGCTTGCTCTTCAGCATGGGTGCGGGCCTGTTGCTCGAATGGCTGTACGACGGCTACGGCAAATTGCCGCGGCAGGACTTCATGATCGTGGCCCTGATCGTGGGCGTGATCGGCAGCGTCGGCATCCTGCCCGGCGTGGCCGTCGGGGTGTCGGTGGCGATGGCGATATTCGTGCTGAGCTACAGCCGCGTGCGCGTGATCCGCCAGGAGCTGACCGGCGCGGATTACCGCAGCAACGTCGACCGCAGCCCTGCCGCGCTCAAAGTACTCAAGGAGCACGGCGACACCATCCGCGTGATCAAGCTGGAAGGCTTCATCTTCTTCGGCACCGCGTATTCGGTGCTGACGCAAATTCAGCACATGATCGCCCACCCCGGCGCGCGGCCCCTGCGCTTCCTGCTGCTGGACTTCCGCGACGTTCCGGCCAATGACTCATCGGCGATGTCGGCGTTCTCGAAGATCCAGATGTATTGCGAGCGCAATGCCTGCGACCTGATATTCACCCGCATGAACGAAGCGATCGAGCGCCAGTTCAGGCAGTCCGGCCTCGACCCGGAGCGCGTCAAAATCACGTTCTATGAAGACTTGGACCTGGCACTGGAGCATTGCGAGGAAGAGCTGCTGGCCGGCGACGAAAACTCGAAACTGCCGGTCGATTTCTCGATCTGGGACAAGATCGGCGCGGTGCTGCCGAAGGGCACGACGATGTCGGCTTTCATGGCCTATCTTCAACCGCGCACCTTCCAGGCCGGTGAATTTCTGGTCCGGCAGGGTGGGCCGCCGACGGAGATCGTGTTCATCGAATCCGGGCGAGTCACCGTGCGGCTCACCTTTCCGGACGGCAAGTCTATTCGCCTGCGCTCGATGACCATGGGCACCATGATCGGCGAGATCGGCTTGTACCTGAACCAGCCGCGCAGCGCATCGGCGGTGGCCGACGACGTCACGCAGGCCTACATCCTGACGGCCGAAAAGCTGCGCGAGATGGAAACCCGCGATCCGCAACTCGCCAACGCCTTGCACTACGCCATCGTCGCCCTCCTGGCCGAGCGGCTCGCGGGCACCAACGGCTTGCTGCAACGGCTGATCAACTAGGCGCCGCGCGCACCAACGGGTGGCAGGCGCCGCGCCGATCAACCACGCAAGCGGAACCACCCGAGCACCGTGCCGTCTCCGAATCCATCGTTTCCTCTCTGGCCGCTGGTCGCCACCACGGCCATGCAGACGCTGGCGACGATGGCCGCCTATTCGGTGCCGGCGCTTGCGCCCGCCATCGCGCGCGACTTAGGCGTCGACGGCGCGCTGACCGGCTATTTCGTCTCGGTGGTGTACGGCGTGGGCATCGGGTCTTCGCTCTTGGCCGCCGGGCTGATCCATCGCTTCGGCGCGGTGCGCGTCACGCAAATGGTCCTGGTCTCGGCGCTTGCGATGCTGCTGATCTGCGCCAGCGGCAGCTTGGCCGGGCTGGCCATGGGCGCCATCGCGATGGGTGCCGCCTACGGCGCCGGGGCGCCGGTCAGCACCCATCTGCTGGTGCCACGCACGCCGCCTTCGATCGTCAATCTGGTGTTGTCGATCCGCCAGATCGGCGTGCCACTGGGTGGCGCGCTGGCCGCCTTGCTGCTGCCGCCGTTGGCGCTTGCCATCGGCTGGCAGAAATCCCTGCTGCTGCTGGCGCTGCCGGTCGCGCTGTTGCTGCTGCTGCTCGAAATTCCGCGCCGCCAGTGGGATGGCCAGGCCACACGCACCGCGCCGGCCCCGATCGGAGACCTGCGCGGTCTGGCCGATCTGTTGCGCGCCAGTGCCGAAATGCGGCGCCTGACCATTGCCAGCTTCGTCTACTCCGGCACCCAGTTGTGCTTCATCGCCTTCACCACCGTGCAGTTGACCAGCCGCGCGGATTTCGGCATCGTCGCAGCCGGCCAGGCACTGGCCGCGTATCAGTTGAGCGCCGTGATTTCACGGCCGTTCTGGGGCTGGGTCGCCGACGCCTTCGTCCCGGCGCGCCGTCTGCTGGTGGCTCATGGGATTCTGATGGGGATCAGCGCCGTCGCCGCCGGCTATTTCAGTCCGGCCTGGCCGGCGCCACTGGTGCTCCTGACCTGCGTGTTAGCCGGCGCCAGCGCCAGCGGTTTCACCGGAATTGCCTACGGCGAATATGCCCGCCTGGGCGGCACGCGCCGCACCGAAGCCACCGGTCTGGGTGCAGCGGCCATGTTCGCCGGCGTGCTGATCCTGCCTTCGCTGGCAACGATGCTGATCATGGGCACGGGCAGCTATGCGCTGGCGTATGGCGCGGTCGGCGCCGTTGCGGCAAGCGCCGGCCTGTTGTTGGCCACGGGTAAGACCGGCGCGTCGCGCTGAGTCTGGCGCGGGCCGCGCAGCGCATCGGCGCATGCTGCCGCCGTCGCGCCGACGCAGCCGTGCAATCGCAATCGGAGAGGTCAAGGAATGGAAAAGATTGTCGTGATCGGCACCGGCACCATGGGGATCGGCATCGCTGCCGGGTTCATCGGGGCCGGCATGGAAGTCGTGATGCTGGGACGAAGCGTG
>JAYVST010000068.1:0-3971 GCA_043775255.1 Burkholderiales bacterium | reverse complement strand
CAAAGCGCGCAGCAGCGGTCGCGAGCAAGTCATCGGCGCAGGCCGGCACGTCCAGGACCGCAGTCACGGCAAAGCGGCGCACCGCGCCGGCGCGCCGTCCTTTCGTCATCGACTTTCATTCGCATGTGGTCGTTCCCGAAGTCATGGCCTTCGCGCAGGACCACCTGGTCAAGCGCTCTGTTCCCGACGATCCGCGTATTCCCGAAGCGGCGAAGCTCGCGGCAAAAAAATGGAGTGAAACCAATCGGCGCAAGACCGCCGACTTTCAGGAGCGCCTGCGCGACATGGACGCGACCGGCGTCGACATGCAGGTGCTCACGCCGAGTCTTATTCACCAGTGCACGTCATGGGCCGAGCCGGAGGCCGCGGTGAAAATGGAGCGGCTGTCGAACGACCGGCTCGCCGAATGGGTTGCCATCGCGCCCGATCGCTTCGTCGGGCTGGGCGGGGCGCCGCTGCAGTCCCCGGGGCTTGCGGTGAAGGAGCTCGAGCGCTGTATGGGCGAGCTGGGTTTTCGCGGCGTGCAGGTTCCCTCCACCGCGGGCGGAATGGAACTTGGCGACGCGAAATTGCGGCCGTTCTGGGCTGCCGCACAGAAACTCGGCGCGACGATCTACATCCACCCCGCGGGCGAGACCTCGAAGCGCTACGAACACTGGCAGTTGTGGAACAGCATCGGCCAGCCACTCGAGGAGGCGATGGCGATGTCATCGCTTTGGTACGAAGGCGTGCTCGACGCCTATCCGAAATTAAAGCTGTGCATCGCGCATGGCGGCGGCTACCTGCCGTTTTACGCGGGGCGTGTCGACCGCAACTACATCGAAAAGCCGACCACGCGTGTGAACATGAAAAAGTCGCCGAGCGATTACCTGCGCGGGCACTTCTGGTACGACACCTGCCTCTACAACGTCGACATGCTGGAATATCTTGCAAGGAAGGTCGGCGCATCACGCATCGTGATGGGTTCGGACTATCCGGTCGGCGAAGCCGACCCGGTGGGGTTCGTGAAACAGGCTCGCGGCCTCTCCGCCGCCGACAAGGCGGCTATCCTCGGCGGCAATGCGGCAACCCTGCTCGGCCTGACGCCATGACGATGCGTCTTCGTGTGCGCTTCGTCCAGGGCCTCACGCTTGCGCTGTGTCTCGCAATGCCGGCGGCGTCACTCGCGTAGGCTTGGCCGTCGAAGCCCATTCGTCTGATCATGCCCTTTCCGGGCAGCTCGTCTGTCGACGTGGTCGCGCGGCTGGTGGCGCAGAAAATGAGCGAATCGCTCGGCCAGCCGGTCGTCGTCGAGCCGCGCCCGGGGGCGAACGGCATGATCGGCACCGACGTGGTGGCCAAGTCGGCGCCGGACGGCTACACGCTACAGATCGCGACACCGAGCACGCACGTGACCAGCCTGTTTCTGTCGAAGAATGTTCCCTACGACCCGGTGAAGGACTTCACGCCGATCACCGCCGCGGTCGAGCCGGCAACTTGCCTCGCCGTGTATCCGGACCTGCCGGTGAAGAACGTGGCGGAGTTGGTCGAGTACGCGAAGCGCAATCCGGGGTGGCTCTCGTACAGTTCCTCGGGCATCGGCTCGGTATTCCATATGACCGGTGAGATATTCAACCAGGCGGCCGGCACGAATCTCTTGCACGTGCCCTACAAGGGCGCGGCTGCGGCGCTGATCGACCTCATCACCGGCCGCGTGCCGGTGGCGTTCGTGGCGGTGGGCGACGCGCTGCCGCAGGCGCGAGCGGGCAAACTGCGAATCCTCGGCGTGCTCGAGTCGAGCCGCTACGCGGGGCTGCCCGATGTGCCGACGGTCGGGGAAACACTCGCGGGATTCCAGAAACCGGTTTCCTGGTTCGGTTTCTTCGGGCCGGCAGGGCTGCCGCCCGCACTGGTCGCGCGCATCCACGCGGAAATCATCAAGGCTCTCAACGCGCCCGATGTGCGCGCGAGGCTAGGCGACGGCGCGATGATCGTGATCGGCAACACACCCGAAAACTTCGCCGCGATGCTCAAGAACGGCATCGACGTCTACGGCAAGGTGATCAAGGCCGCGGGAATCCAGCCGGAATAGCTCGCCCGCGCCGCAGGCCGGCGCGCTTCGGCTAACCTGTCGCCGCGTCGCCTGTTGCGCTCGCCGTCGCCGCCCGCGTGGGCGGTGGCCGACGTGACGGCGTACGTGTGCGAAAACCCGAACCTGGTGGCCATCGCCGCCGACTGCGCGGGCGCCTGCTCCGCCCCGCTGGTCAGCACCGACGGCATGCCGGCTGCCGCGCAGCGAACCCTGCTCGCCCAACTGGCGCAAGCCGGCGCCAGTCTGCGCTATCACGGCGATTTCGACTGGGCGGGACTGGCTCAAGCCTGGCGCCCTCTTGATCCTGCAGGGGTATCGCGTTGAGCAACTCGGTTACGGCACCGGCGGCCCGCCGGAGCGCGACTAACTTTACACCCCAGGCTTACTGCGCAAGGCCTTTGCCGATTGGGAAGTGGCAGCGGGTCCGCTGGCATCAGAACAGTCCTTTGGAATACCTTCTATAGGCGGAGTCTCAGCGTTAACGGAAAGCTTCATGTCAACAATGTTAGCGCACGTTGTGTGCCTGGTGTATTCGCCCCGGACTGACGTGACAATCCACACAGACAGCGGTTTGGCCGCGCAAAGCTATTCGACTATTGACCCCATTTGAGAGCCGATGACTATCGGCCGGTTCAATTTCGGTTCGTCATCACAACCCGCCGACACGGATGCCTGGCTTGTCGCTCAAGCAAGCAAGCTGGCGGCAGCATAAAATCCACCGCTTGAAATACATAAACCGGGGCAGCCCGGTAAAGGGAAATTCGACAGTTGAATTCGCCCTGGCACAACGGAGGTCCGCAGCGATGAATGGCAAGAACGAATCTGGCGCCGTAGAACCCGTGCAACTCGGCGCCGACGACGGTGTGTTCGAACTGGCCGGGTCTCCGCCAGCCTGGATTTCGGTGTTTACATGCCCCATGCTGAAGTGCCAATGTCGAATGGCACTGGTGCTCGCCTCCGATGACGGGCCGGAAAAGCTGCGTGAGCGCGCCACCGCCGTTCGTGATGCCTGGAATTCCGGCGCCGACTATCGCAAAGCAGCCGAGGCGATTGACGACCTCACGACTTTTCATCTTGATTTCTACACGACCGAGGTTTATGCATCCTCCGGCGACCGCCCGCTTGATGTACAGGCGCACCCGCACATCGCGGATGTCGTGAAGCGGATCGACGGTGACCTGCTCGATTCGATCGGGCGCCATTGGTTTCGCGGCAAAGGTTGGCCGGATCCCCTGCAACGCGTGCTCGATGCCGCCGCGACAGAGCTGATTGGGTGGCAAGCGGGCGACATGGTGGCGTGGAATGAAATTTGCGATGTTCGCCAGGATCTCTATGTGCTCGATGGCCGCGTCTACGAAGCCAGCGAAATGTATTGCCCGGTGCCTGGCTGCGATTGCGGAGAAGTATTCATCGGCTTCGAAGTGCGAACCTCCCGCGGGGCGCCGTCCCCCGGCCATGTGGTGGTGCAGCAGTCGGGGGCGACCGAGGTCATTCCGATCAAGAAAGGTCGCGACCGGCTGGAGCGACTTTGGGACGCGTTCCGCCAACGGCATCCAAATCACCTCGCACGCTTCGCGCGCCGGTACCCGATCATGAAGACCGTCGGCGAACGGAACTTGAATCTGCCTGTCTCGGTCGCACCCAAGATAGGCCGCAACGAAGCCTGTCCCTGCGGGTCGGGCAAGAAATACAAGCGGTGCTGCGGGGCGAGCTGAGGTAGCGGACGCGCCGGGCACGACACCCGCGCCACATGTGCGGACGATCCCTACACCCCCGCAGAAACCCGCGCCCCGACGTGAAGGGCAAGTCTCAGCGTTGACGTCAGCCTATCCCGACAATGCAGGCTGAGGTGGCTGACCTTGGAAGGTGAGGGCCGAGCGCCAAGCTCGGCGCGCTCGAA
>JAYVST010000067.1:0-3377 GCA_043775255.1 Burkholderiales bacterium | reverse complement strand
AACGCGCCTAAGGCCCCTGCCATTGCCCAGACCAGCGAGTTGAGGCGCTTGACACGAATGCCCGACAGATAGGCGGCAAGCTGGTCCTGCGAAGCAGCCTGGATCGCCATGCCGGTGGCGCTGCGGGTGAGAAACAGGAACAGTGCCAGCGTGACCGCCAGACCCGTTCCCAGGATCGCCAGGTTGAGATCGGCCACCACCAGTGGGCCGACATGCGTGGTGTTGCCCGAAAACGGGGTTTCGAACTTGCGCGATTCGGGCCCGAACCCCATGCTGACTGCACCCCGGATCATGAACGCCAGGCCGATGGTCAGCATGACGCCGGCGAACTGCGGCTGGCCGGCGATGCGCCGCATGACGCCACGCTCCAAGCCCCAGGTAGCCAGCCCTACCAGCAACACCGTGGCGGGCAGCGCGAGCCAGAACGACCATTGCCAGCCGCTGATCAGGCCCCAGCCGATGAAGCTTGCCAGCATCAGCACGTCGCCATGGGCGAAGTTGAGCACCTCGGTGGCCTTGTAGGTCAGGGTCAGCCCGAGCGCGACCAGTGCATAGATGGCGCCCACGGATACGCCGTTGATGGCCAGCTGCAACATCTGGACGGTTTGGGCCTCCAAGCGCGTTTCTCCGGCGGCCGTCTTACACCGGTCGTTCGAGCGGCAGGCGCGCATCGAGCGGATGAATCGGCCGGCGTACCTTCTCGAAACGGAAGATCGCGTTGTCGGAACTGGTGACCCCGACACTGGCGCAGGGAACCACGGCGGCCGCCAGCGGCTCGAACACCGGGCGGAAGTACATGCGCGACTTCAGCACCAGGAAACGCGCGGTGCGCGGGTCGAGCCCGACCGACTCGAAACAGCCGAGGTCGAGCGGCTCCTGCGGCTGCGAGGTGACCACGATCTGCGCACGGCCGGTGTCGAGCACCGCAGTGCGGCCCATGTACATGCGGTCGCCGGTGAAGATCGGCCCGTTCAGTACGTATTCGCCGTCGCCGATCACCCGCACCCGGCCGGTGAGTTCGAGCGGAATCGGGTCGGTGACGCCAACCCGCGGCATCGGCGTCTTGTTGCCGAGCTTGAGCGTGACAGAAGCGCCGATGCCCGCGGCCGCCATCTGCGCGACCGCCTGCGGGTCACAGGTGGGGCCGACCATGACGCCTTCGAAGCCGGCATTCAGCGCCGCGCGCAACACGTCGATGGTGTCGCAGGTGCCGCCCGACATGACGTTGTCGCCATGGTCCATCAGGATCACCGGCTTGCCATTCGCCTTTTCCGCCAGGCTGCGGGCACGCTCGATCGAATCCGCCAGCGGCGCCTGACGGAAAATGAACCCGGCGCGGCGCGACCAGAGAAAATCGGCTCCCCATGCGGCCGTGCGCTGCGCCAGCGCGGCGGCCCCTTTGCGATTGGCGTCGGCCACCACGACCACACTCAT
The DNA here is from genome assembly GCA_043775255.1 of Burkholderiales bacterium. Classification (GTDB taxonomy): domain Bacteria; phylum Pseudomonadota; class Gammaproteobacteria; order Burkholderiales; family JAEUOS01; genus JAEUOS01. The sequence continues at coordinate 1,943 of JAYVST010000067.1, read as the reverse complement.
GCCGGCGTCCGGTGTGTCCGCCTGCGGAAAGCCGCCAAATACGCTGCAGGCGAGGATGCCGGGGTCGCGCTCGCGCCAGCGCGCGCCGTCCAGGGCCGCTTTCATCGCGCCCAGATTGGTGTTCATTTCGAGGGTCTGCGCCAGCACGCGTGCATGGGCATAGCCGAGAACAGGCCGGATGCGGCCGTCGATCATGTCGAACAACAGACGCGCCGCATGCTCCCCGGTCTCATACATGTCGATATGCGGATAGGTCTTGAATCCGACAATGATGTCGGCGTTGGCCACGATCTTGCGGCTGATGTTGCCGTGCAGGTCGAGCGCGACCGCCAGCGGGGTTCGCGGGGCGATGGCACGGATGCGTTCGAGCAGGTCGCCTTCGCCGTCGTCGCTGTTTTCGGCCACCATGGCGCCATGCAGGTCGAGCAGGATGGCCGCGCAGCCCGGCGCGATGGCAGCGCAAATGGTGTCGCACATGCGGGTGTAGGCGGCGGCCTCGACCGGCGCGCTCGGGTAGGCCATCGCCGCGAGCGGCGTTTCGATTGCGCAGCCGCGCGCCTCGGCTGCGGCGAGAAATGCCCCCATCGCCACCCGCGCCCCCGTCATGACGCGCCGCGCATCGGCGCCGTAGTACGGCCCGATGCCGTTGCCGGTTCCGAAAGCGGCCAGCGGCGTCGGCACCGGCGAGAAGCTGTTGGTTTCGTGCTGCATGCGGGCGATGACGATGCGCATGGCGGGACTCTCGATCAGGGCAAGCACAGATTATGTCAGTTGTGTTGCGGCGCGCAGTCGCCTTGCAGCCGTCCGCAGCAGCACTGACTCACTGACTGCCACTGATACCGTGCGCTGGAAGCGGTTGCCGCGTGTACTTGCCGCAACTGCGCGAACGTCCGGAGGCCCTGCTGGTCAATATCGCGAGCATCTTTGCCATGAGCTCGGTGCCCACGCAAAGCATCTGCAACGCCTCGAAGGCGGCGGTGCGCGCAGCGGGGCAAGGGTCATGCCTTTGGGCAGCCGGCCCGTATCGCGTGCCTCAATCCGCCGGCGCCGTGCGCGCCCCACCCACCAATTTGGTCCACGCCGCGGGCGCACCGCCCTTGGGAAAGATCTTGGTCTCGATGCGCACCGAGTCCTCGAGCGCCTCATGCTGATGCACCATGCCCAGCGGATGGTAGTAGCTATCCCCGGCCTCGACGATGAAGATCTCGTTGCCAATGCGCATGCGCACGCGCCCGGACTTCTGATACACCGACGAGTGGTGGTCGGGGTGGAGATGGGCAGTGTCGATTGCCCCTTTCGAGCGAAACGATTCGAACATCAGCATGCCGTCGGTCATCATCAGTACCTTGATGGTATCGACGCCGTCCTGCGCTTCGGCGTAGTTGGGCTTGATGGTGTGCGCGCTTCGCTGCGAACCGGGCACGTACAGCCTGCCTACGTCGTCGGGATGCATGAAAGGTACCGGGCCGCGTGAAACAGGCAGGCCGCGCTCGCGATTGCCGACGACGGTTTTCACGACTTTGCTCATGTATGCCTCCGAAAATGGGCCGGGGGTCGATGATAGTCCGGAACGACGATCGACCGGCGCAACGCGCGGCCGCCGCGCCGGGCACGGACGCGCGCGGTGCGGCAGGGCCGATGCTGGTATTGTTTCAGCCCCGTGCCGGCAATGCATCGATCGCCGGGCGGACTTTCAATCCCGGCCTCTTCATAGCCCATGCCCATCATCAAGTTCATCGAGTACGACGGCACCGAACGTGCAGTTGAAGCCCGCAACGGACAATCGTTTCTGCGTGCGGCGCATGCGCATGGCGTCGATCTGGAAGGCGCTTGCGGCGGCGTGCTGTCCTGCGCAACATGTCACCTGATCTTCGACCTGCAATGGCATCGCAGGTTGCCCGCGGCGCGCTCGGACGAGGCGGCGATCCTGGCGGTGGCCTTCG
>JAYVST010000066.1:0-1585 GCA_043775255.1 Burkholderiales bacterium | reverse complement strand
GCGAGGACAGTTTTTGCCGCATTCGCAGTCCCATAGCCCGGCTATGGGACAAGAAGGCGGTGAAAAATGGACCGCTGCGGCCGATTTGCAGCCGACGTTCCCCAAGTCCGACAGGCTGCTAGGGTCTGGCCGGTGATGAAGCCGCAATCCGGGCCGGAGAAGAACACCGCCGCTCCGGCTACGTCCTGCGGATACATGTCGCGCGCCAGCGCGCGCCCGGCGATCGAGGGGCCGCGCACCATGCTCATCAGGGCCGTGTAGTTCTCCACGTTTTCCGAAAGCGTGAAGCCGGGCGCGATCGCGTTGACCAGGATGTTGTGCGCGTCGATGCCGGCGTCGCGCAACTCTGCGGCGGCGGCCTCGGCGTTGGCGCGGTCGGCGATCAGGATGCGCGCGCCTTCGCGTCCGAGGGCGGCGGCAATCGTGCGCCCGATGCCGGCGCCGGCGCCGGTGACTAAGGCGACTCGTCGATCGAATTTCATTTGGGCATGCTCGTTGCTGGTGGATAATCGGGCGCATCCGGTCAGGGCGCCGCGGCCGGCGTGATTGCATTTTGTGCCGTGTCATGCGAGCAAGCGCTGGCGCGGCCCGTCAACGTTTACGCGGGCGCTGGCGAAGTCAGGCGCACGCCCGGCGTACCCCGTTCCCACCGCATTCGAGGAGCAAGAACCATGTCAGGCAGCTTGTCCGCCGCGATCGAAGAGTCCTACCCGGCGCTGGAGGCGCTGTGTGCGGACCTGGTGCGGATCCCGAGCGAGAACCCGCCTGGCGACACCCAGGCCCTGGCCGCGCGGGTCGAGGCTTTTCTGGCCGCGATTCCCGGCATGCAGGTTCGCCGCGTCATCGGCCGTGCCCCGGCCGTGAACCTGATCGGGCGGCTGGCCGGCGCCGTGCCCGGCCGTCGCCTGCTGTTCAACGGACACCTCGATACCTTTCCCGCAGGGGACGCCGCCGCTTGGACCGGTTCGCCCTTTTCGGCGCGGATAGCTAACGGGCGACTCTACGGGCGTGGCGCCAGCGACATGAAGGCCGGCCTGGCGGCCGCGCTGATGGCGGCCAAAGTGCTTTCGGGCGCGCGCGACCGGCTTGCCGGCGAACTGGTTCTCACCTTCGTCAGCGACGAGGAAACCGGCGGTACCTGGGGCACGCAATATGTGCTGGCCCATGTGCCGGAAGCGCGCGGCGACGCCATGCTCTCGGCCGACGCCGGCAGCCCGCGGGTGGTGCGCTTCGGCGAAAAGGGGCAATTGTGGGTGGAGCTGGTGGCGCGCGGCGTGTCCAACCATGGCGCCCACGTGCATCTGGGCGACAACGCCATCGTGCACCTGCTGGGCGCCTTGCAGAACTTGCAAGCGATGGAGGCGATGGATTGCCCGGTGCCGGCCGACGTGATGGGCGCGATGCGTGCGGCGCAGCCGGTGTCCGAGCCGATATCGGGCATGGGCGAGTTCAACACCCTGTCGCGCCTGACGGTGAACATCGGCACGGTCGCAGGCGGGGTGGCGGTCAACATCATTCCGGATCGCGCAGTCGCGCGCCTGGACTTCCGCTTTCCGCCCGGCCTGACGCTGGCGGTGGTGCAAGG